>QIDL01000202.1 GCA_003228415.1 Gammaproteobacteria bacterium
CTCGCCAGCGCCAGGTGAGGCCATGCTCGATGTAGTCCCTGGACATACGTGCCAGGGGCCGGGCATCTACCGGCCTGGCCAATCGCAGCGTACAGGTACCAATTGCGGTCATGGCTGGATTATTCCCTATTTACAGCGCTCAAGAAAACCTGGACATGGGCTCCTCGATAGGTTCAGGAAATTGCCGAGTTCACCCTGCAGGTACAGCACGCCGTCGGTGTCTCTGGCGAACACCACAGTGACCGCAGGATCACCGGAGCGCCGGAAACGTCCTGCTCCCACGGGGATCAATCGAGTGGTTCGCTTGCCGAGGGTAAAGTCGAGTGCCCCATCACAGAGTTTGACAGTCGCCTTCCGGGCTTCTCCTGCTTGCCAGCGAGCCATGGCGAATCGGGACGCCGCAGGATAGTAGGTGCCTGAATATCCTTCGAGAGGTTCGTTGCTCGGCGGCAATGGCGGATGTTTTACCAGGTCTTCGGTGAGTGTGGTTTCTATGACGCGTTGTAGCGTTCGGAGCAGATCCGGGTTGTCGGTATTGATCACCACCGCGTAGCCTCTGCCGTGTTCGCGGAGCAATCCGTAGCGGGAGCGGTAACCGTCTGCGTCGCCGCCATGTCCCCAGAATACATGACCATCACGTACCCAGCCGTAGACACCGGGTGCGTAGCCGACCTCCAGGCCATGGCGGGCGCCGAGGGTCGACGTCGGGGTAAAAAACCGATCGACCACATCTGCCGGTAGCACCTGGTCGCTGCCGAGCCTGCCTTGATTCATGAGAGCGGCGACAAAATTGGCCATTTCGGCGATGGATGCGTTCAAGGCGCCGAATGCTCTGAAGGTTACATGCCAGTAAGGCAGCTCGGTACTTCCATCCGCCTGGTAACCACCGGGCAGGCCGGTCACGGGGGCGAAGCTGGCGGCATGCATGTTCAGAGGCCTCAGCACCCTTGCGTCCACATACTCCTCGAAGGTACTGCCACTGACCTTTTCGATCACGGCCGCCGAGAGCCCGGGCGGTACGTTTGAGTAGCTGTGTTGCAATCCCGGTGGCCACAATGTCTGGCGGCCGGTCTGGTTGCGCGCCAGCGCGGTCCACAACGGGCGCGGCTCGTTGTCACCGAACTCCGCTCGACTGAGGTCGCCGAATCCTGCGGACAACTCCAGCAGCTGATTCAATCGAACCGGCTGCTGCGGTGCCCAGTCGTTGACATAGTAACCGTCACCGAGAAGCGGCCGGATGGCGCTGTCGAGCTTGATGTGGTGATCGCCGACCAGTTGCAATACCGCCAACGCGGTGAAGGATTTGCTGATCGACCCCCATCGGAAGGGGGTGTCTTCTCTCGCGGTACCGAAGCTGCGAACGGCCACCGGGAGTTGCCGATCCAGCAGCACCAGGCCCATCGCAGGTACGTTGCCGCTGGCTCGGAGTGCTTCGAGTTTTTCGATCAGAGGCTCCCAGTGCGGTGTCGGGGCGCTCTGGGCGGAACTGCTGATCGAGGCGTAAATCGCAAAGACAGTCACGCAGCTTCGGGCAAGGGTCCTGGTTGAGGGAGATACGGCGCGGAAGGCGAACCGGCGCACCGAAATCAGAAGCGTCGGAACGCGAAGTGCAGGTTGCGTCGATCAACTTGTTGCATGGTGAATCGATGTTAATCCTGTTGGGGTGGTTTGCAGAATTGCGGTATGGTGGCCGGCCACCGGGTGGCCACCAGTTATAATCAGTCAACCAGACCGAAATTACCAACAGGAGCGTCAAATGGAACGAATGTCATTGGAATTCCAGGACAAGGTCGCTGTTCTCAAATTCAATCATCCTGAAGTAATGAACGCGGTTGGCTCTCGTATGTTGGAAGATTTCGTTGCTGCGCTGGCAGAGATTCAGAACCCGTCGAACGGTGCCCGATGCCTGCTCATAACCGGCGAGGGTCGAGGATTCTGCGCGGGGGCCAACCTGCAGGATGAAGCTCGTGACGAACGTCATGGTGGAGCTGGAGACGGACTCCGCACAACCTACCATCCCATTCTGCTGACCTTGAGGGATCTGGACATGCCACTGGTCACCGCGGTTAACGGCGCAGCGGCCGGGGTTGGCATGAGCTTCGCGCTGATGGGAGATATCGTCTGTGCGTCGAAGAACGCTTTCTTTTTGCAGGCGTTCGCACGAATTGGCTTGATACCGGATGGTGGCTCCACGTTCATGCTGCCGCGGATGGTGGGCTGGGGTCGGGCGGTCGAGTTGTCCATGCTGGCCGAACGGCTACCGGCGGAGCAGGCGCATCAGTGGGGTCTGGTGAATCGGCTCTATGACGACAACGAGACCCTCATGGAAGGCGCTCTCGGTATCGCCAGGCAGTTGGCAAACGGACCGAAATCTCTGGCTCTCATTCGTAAGGCCTACTGGTCGACCTGGCACAATGCCTTCGAGCAACAGCTGGACCTGGAAGCTCAGTTGCAGAATCAGGCCGGCGCCACCAGGGATTTTGGTGAAGGTGTTACGGCGTTTCTGGAAAAAAGGGATGCCGAATTTCGCGGCGAGTAGATCGCTGCCCCTGCTTGCCGTTGGTCTGTGCTTCAACCTTCGAGAAGCGTTTCGACGTGTACACCGACGGAACGTGCCAGCGCGCTCAGGTCGTAGCCTCCTTCCAGTGCTGAGACGATGCGTCCGTCGGCGTATCGGTTTGCAGCATCGACGATGAGTTGAGTCACCCAGCGAAAGTCTTCTTCATCCAGATTCAAGCCAGCCAGAGGATCCATTCTGTGGGCATCGAATCCTGCGGATACCAGGATTAACTGCGGACGATGTGATTCGAGCGCAGGGAGCCAGGTGGCTTCGACCTCACGGCGAAAGGTTGTCCCATCTGTTCCGGCTGCCAGCGGTGTATTGATGATGTTGACGCGCTCGATGTCCGCATAACGATACGGGTAGTAAGGGTGCTGGAAGCTCGAGCAGACCAGTACTTCCGAACGGTCTTTGAAAATGTCTACGGTACCGTTGCCGTGATGTACGTCGAAGTCGAGCACGGCCACCCGATCTATCGCAGCATCTTGCAGTGCGGCGTCAGCCCCCAGGGCGATGCTGTTGAAAAAACAGAATCCCATGGCAGCGGCGTGCTCGGCGTGGTGACCAGGAGGCCGAACAGCGCAGAAGGCGCGCTTTGCGTCGCCATTGACAATGCGCTCCACGGCATCGTTCACCGATCCCGCGGCGAGGAGTGCAGCGTCAAGCGATCCCGGGCACAGAGCCGTGTCGGGATCTACCGCCACCAGCCCGGTATCGGGCCTGAGCGATTCGAGCTCAGCCAGATAAGTCGATTGGTGCACGCGTGCAACCTGCAGCAAGTCCATTGGCGCGGCATGGTGACAGGTGAGATCTTCCAGGATGCCGGTGTTGCGAAGGTGGTCGTTTACCGCCTTCAAGCGATCCGGCCGTTCCGGATGTCCGGGCGACATTTCGTGGGCGAGGCACCCAGGCGGGCTGAAATAGAGCAAACTCAGATCTCGAGTTCTTTGTCCTTGGCCCTCGATAGTAGCTGATGAAACTGTTTGATGGGTACCGGCGGCGACAGCAGATAGCCCTGGATGTGCAGATTACCCAGTGCTTTCAGCTGCTCGAGCTGGGTGTTGTTTTCAACGCCGACCGCAACGACCCTGAGATGCCCAGATCTCCCGGATGAGATCGCGGCTGGCCGGATGGGTATCGATTTTGGCAATGAGGCTGCGATCGATTTTCAGAGTATCCGCCGGGCAGCGCAACAGCTTGTCGGAATCGATGAGCTCCTTACCCAGATTGTCGATGGCGAATCGAACCCCCCAGTCACGAAGCTGATAGAGCTGCTCCCGAAATTCATCGACCAACAGCAACATGTTCTCTTGAGACAGTTCCAGCTCCAGCATGGCAGGATCCAGCCAGTTTTCGCGGCGCAACCGATCGATCTGTCGGGTAATTGCGCCATTGACGAATTGCTGTGGCGAGATGTTCACCCCCAGCAACAGCGGCTGAATGAGATGCTCCAGCCAGGCCGCGGCGGCACTGCTTGCCTGTTCGAGTACCCAGTCGCCAATTCGGGTGATGAAGCCTTGCTGTTCCGCCATCGGAATGAAATGGCTTGGCGCCAGCTCACCCACCTCCAGCCCCTGCCAGCGTAACAACGCTTCGGCACCGGTGAGTCTGTCATCCGACCACTGGCCTTGGAGAACCAGGCCGAACTCCTCACGTTCCAGGGCGTTCGGCAGTCGGGTGGAGATATTCTCGGATGGCCCGCCTTCGATGCGGTTCCCCCCATCAGTGATGGCCCGATTGACGGCCTGCCAGGCGCCTTGCCAGAGGAGGTCGAACTGATCATAGCGGGCGACGTGATTGCAACCGATGCTGACGGTCAGATGAATCTCGCCACCGCTGTAGATCAGCGGACTCTTGACCGCAGAACGAATGTCATCGGCGATATGCATCAACGACTCGAGCGGCTGCGTTGGCAGCCCGACAATGAAGCAACCCGCATCGTAAAAGCCGATCATGCCGTCGGCAGGAACAGCAAGCTTCAATCGAGTGGCGAGTGCGTGGAGCAGATCTGTTCGGCTGACCGGATCGAGGTTGGCGTAGAGATGTTCGGCGTGATCAACCTGAACAACCAGCAGAGCCACCGCCTGGCCACGGTGTCGGGCCAGGTTGTTGACCAGTTCCTGGTGTCTTGGTAAGCGGGTAATGGGCTCGTTTTTGTCTGTTTCGGTGAAGCGACTTTTGAGGCGCGCTGCATTGATACAGTCGTGTATGTGCTGCATCAGGGTCTGGTCATCGTCGCGGGTACTGACGATGAACAACGCGGCGTCTTCCGCGGAGTAATCTGCCAGCAGGATGCGGGCCATCCCCGGACTCGACAGATTCACCAGCAGCTGTCGATCGTCACTGATGATCGCATCCGGTGGGGGTGAAGAAGCCTCCAGCATCGGCCTCAGAAAACTGGATTGATGAGTGATCCAGGTATTCCAACCGACCCCATCGGCCAGCCTGGTCAGCCGCTGACGAAGCTCGACGTTGGCGATTGAGCCACACAGGATCATCTCGAAGTCCGGAAGCTGAAGAGTCTGGAAGTTACCTGGATTCGAAATAGATTTGCTTGTGGTCCTTCACACCTTTGAGAATCTGCCCGATGGCCTCCAGATACGGGCTTGATCTGGCCGGATTGTCGTTGATGATGTCGACGACCACCCGACCGTGCCTCTTGACCAGGTGACACAGGGGTTGGAGGACTTCGATCAACCCTGGATGGTCGGGTGGCAGATGAAAAGTCAATTTTCTACCGAGGTTTTCGATCACCAGAGCCAGTTCGTCCGCCACGTAACTCAGATAGTTCTGAGGCCGGCGCTGCGGTAGATCCGGATCGACGAGACCGAGTCCGCAAGGCGATGCCGGGTCCAGAGCGTTGATCCAGAAGGGGGTGGCTTCGCGGTCACGGCCGAACGATTGCAACGCTGCCGGGGTCATGAACTGGGGTCCCGAGAACCCGGTGTAGAAGTAGCCGGAGACGATCTCACCGGACAGTTCCATCATGCACAGGGCGCGGAACAGCTTCGCCCAGCGAAGTTTGCCGCCTTCACGATTGGCCAGCTCGCGGCACAGAAACCCGTAGCGATCCAGCAGCAGCCGGGCTCGCTCCTTGTCGTCTTCGAGCACCACGAGCGGATCATCCGCCTCCTCCGCTGCTACGCTCAGTTGCCAGTTTCCCCCGTAGCCGCGGCTCGATGGTGAGAATCCCCGCCGCCGCGCCCGAAATGGCCGCCGCTCGCTGGCCTCGGCCGAGCCCACTGAGGGTAGTTTGAAACCGCGAACCAGCCCCTGGTTGAGCGGCGCCAGGGTGTCCGCCGTGAGTTCGCCCTGCCAGACGGCCTCCCAGAATCGCTCGCTGAACACGTCGAGCGGTTCGCTTTGCCTGTCTGCCAGCTGGACGAAACTGTAGCGAGCGGCAGGATCGGCGAACAGGCCGGGAACGCTGCCGAATTCCCGAGCTTCGGCCAACAGAGCGATGTCTTCCGGATAGCCGATTGTGATGGTTTCTCTGCCGGTGCCCTGCCATCCGAGCTCGGCCTCGATGAGCGCTTCGTCGAAACTCGAGGGCGACAGGGATTGAAATCGTGAGGCGAGCAGATCGCCCAGCCAGACCTTTACCGGCGCACTGTAACCACGCAACCGCTGTAGCGCATCGATGATGTGATCGGTACTGGTCGACTTTCCGAATCCCTGCCAGTGGGCGATTGCGCCAGGCAGAGAGCCCGCGGGTCGGGCAATCACTTCCGGTCGGAGCGCCGCCCGCTGGAAGCGCAACAGAATCTCGTAGTTGTCCGGATCGCAGTAGTAAATGGTGTCATCCGCCTCCAGCAAGGGTCCGGATACCCATTCGCTGAAAAGAGTCTCCTGGTCCTCGAAAAGGTCGTCGGGAATCGACGGAATCCTGTCTTCAATGGCTCGCTTGCTCAACGGTCCGTAGAAAGATAGAAGTTCCAGAGCAAACTGCGTGGCGCTGCGCGGATCTTCGATCCGGATTACCGGATCAGTCGTCTGAGCTGCGCAGACAAGACCGCTGTGAATGAGGCCGTGCAGCAGTTCGGGGTGGGTGATCCATTGTCTCGAGCCGTCGTGGACCCGGCATAATCCTTCATCGGGCCCGGAATAGTCGTCTGCCGGGATCAAAATCCGTTCCTTCACCCATTCCCGCCACTCGTTGCTTTCCGAGGGTTGGTAGTCCGGGCTGCGTCGCTGCCGCTTCTCGACGAATCGCGCCACCGTCTGAGCTTTCAGCCGCGGTCGCAGGTGTTCGTGGGCGATGGCATCTTTGATGAGACGATCGGAGAGGGAACTCGGTTGCTGATTCTCTGGAGAATCATCGGCGTACATGTAGCGATTGATCTGACTGAAGGTGATGTTCGCTGCAAAAGGGCTCGGTGTGCTGGTGCTCACGCAGGACCAGGCGATGATGCCGTCTTCCACCTCGGCCAGCATTGCTGCAAGACTGTCCAGCTCGAACTCATCCATGAGGCAGGTCCGCCAGGTTTCCAGCAGTACCGGGAAATCGCTGTAGTCCTTGACCGTGGTCATGAGCTTCTTGGCCTGCAACCTGCTCATCCACAGTGGCAGTCGTTGATTGAAGCGAGCCTTGGTCAGCAACAGGGCACGACCGGCACACTCCCGAAAACGAGCACCGAACAGGCCCGATTGTTCCAGCGATTGGCGAAGTAGCGTCTGGAGATTGTGT
>QIDL01000463.1 GCA_003228415.1 Gammaproteobacteria bacterium
GTGTAGAAAACGGCGATCACCCCCACGGCCATCAGGTCATCGGCGATCGCCAGCGCGGTCAGGAACACCTTGAGGCCGATGGGTACCCGGGAGCCAAACATCGAAAGCACACCCAGGGCGAACGCGATGTCCGTCGCCATGGGAATCCCCCAGCCCATGGCAGGTTCTCCGCTCTGGTTGAAGACCCAATAGAATGCCGCCGGAACGATAGCGCCCCCCAGGGCGGCACAGACAGGCAACATGGCCTTGTCCACACTCGAGAGTTCACCGACGACCATCTCGCGCTTGATTTCGAGACCCACCACGAAAAAGAAGATGGCCATGAGGCCATCCTTGATCCAGTGCGACAGCGTGAGTTCGAACGACCAGTCACCCGCCGCGATCCCGATATTCAGATGAGAAAGTTCGAAGTAGAAGTCGCGCCAGCTCGAGTTCGCCCAGATCAGGGCCACCGCGGTGGCGCCAATCAGGATGATGCCGCCAAACACCTGGGAGTTCAGGAATCTGAGGAACATGCTCCGGTTCGAAAGCTGGGCTGGTTTCACGAGTTCCCTCATCGGTGTGTGTTAGCGGCATTCCAGGACAAGATGCTGGGTCGATGCCCGGCTGGTTCAGCCAGTACGTTCGCGCTCAGGCTTCGTCGAATGCTGCGCAGGTCACGATATCGTCCCTGGCGCCCATGCGCGAATTCGAAAAATGACGGCTCCCCAGCGTCTTGTGTCCCACCCCCTGCCGCGCTAACGTCCGCCACGCGCTGGGAATGATACCGCGAAGATCTGGTCGCGAAGAAGGCCATGTTGAGAGAGGAGACATCCATGCCAGGTATCGAGTTCTACTATGACTTCCGGAGCCCTTTCGCCTATTTCGCGACCCAGCGTATCAACCTTCTGACGGAACGCGGAGCCAACATCACGTGGAGACCGGTGTTCGTCGATGTCCTGCTCAATCTCCAGATGGGCCAGGAGCCCTGGGCGGAATCCGTCGATCCTTTTTGCCCTCCGAAACGTGCGCATTTCATGGCCGACATCTTTCGCCTGATCGAATTCTGGAATATCCCGTTCAACATGCCCTGCCCTCCAAAACCCAGTTGCAATCAAGCGATGGCGGTCGCGGCGCTACTCGAGCACGACGGAGTCGAACATGCAGAGTTTCGCAGTGCGGTCTTTCGAGCGGTCTGGCAGGAACAGAAGGACGCCGATGATCCCGCCGTGCTGACCACATGTATCGAGGCCGGGAAACACCGATCCAATCTCATGGATCGGGCGGCTGTGGAAGGAATCGAGCTTCTGACCCGCAACACCGTGTCTGCCTACGAGGTGGGAGTGTTCGGTGTGCCGACGTTCATTCTCGACGGGAACCTGTACTTTGGCGCCGATCGTATGGAGCTTCTTGCCACACGGCTGTGACTGTCCGTTTGCTGTGTTCGATCTGATCGGGTCTCCGCCATGCTGATTCAGCCCGGCAAATTCGAAAAATCCGGTTCCCGCTTCTCCATGAAAGCGGCAACCGCTTCCCGATTCGCCGGGGCCCCGGTCAATTCTGAGAAAGCCTTATCCTCAGCGGATCGTGCTCGCGTGAACCCATCCTCGCGGTGTTCCAGCATCAGCCTTTTGGTAGCCAGCAGAGACACAAGCGGCATCGCGGCGATCTCCGACGCTTTCGCCATGATATCGTCGAGCAATTGATCAGGTTCGCTTACCTGGAACACCAGGCCAATCTCCCGGGCTTGAGCCGCATCGATCCACTTGCCGGTAAACAGAATATCTGCAGCCTGCGCCCAGCCGATGACTTTCGGCAGCAGATAAGAATTGCCCGCTTCAACCGTCACGCCAAGCGCTGCAAAGGGCGCACGCAGACGTGCTTGCGACGACATATAGACCAGGTCACAGTGCGGCAACAGAGTAAGCCCGATGCCAACACCGATGCCATTGACCGCAGCCAGCAACGGTTTCGGGAAACCGGCCACGTTGCGAATGAAATTCGGGAATTGACCCACAAAGCCCGGCTCTCGACGTCGGGCATCTCCCATCTCTCCCAGATCCTGACCCGCCGAGAATGCACGTCCTGCGCCGGTGATGATCACCACCGCGACCCCATCGTCTTCGGCCGCACTGCCAAGTGCATCGGCGACCGCCTTGTACAATTCATCATTGAACGCATTGAGCGCTTCCGGCCGATTCAGGGTCAGTGTCCGTACACGTCCTGTCGTTTCGATGTTTAAAGTCACTGAGTATCCTCCACTCGTTCTGAACGATCTTTACCTGGCACTTCAGTACCCCGCGGCACTGCCGTCTTTACGCATTTCCGTGGCGCCGGTCAGAACGCCCGTTTTCTGGTCCCGCATGATGGCCTGATAGCCACCGTGGGGCGCACCGCGGGACAGCTCGATCCGGTGGCCCACGCGCTCGAGCTCCTCGATCACCGCCTGGGATATACCGGACTCGATGAGCACACGTCCGCCATCGGTCATCGTCCTCCCGGGACCGCTCGAACCGCTGTGGTTGAAGCGCGCAGCATCGCCGGCAGCCTGCAGATCCATGCCGAAATCGATCAGGTTGACGAGGATCTGGGCGTGCCCCTGGGGCTGCATGGCGCCGCCCATGAGCCCGAACGCCAGCCACGGCGCCCCGTCTTTCATGACGAAGGCCGGAATGATGGTGTGAAACGGCCGCTTACCGGGCGCGTAGCCGTTGGGGTGATCGCGCTCCAGCGCGAAGCCGATGCCGCGATTCTGCAACGCGAATCCCATGCCTCTCGGAACCAGACCACTGCCGAACGGGCCCGCCAGGCTCTGAATGAGCGAAACCATCATGCCGTCGCTGTCTGCCGTAGCGAGATAGATGGTATCGCCATTGGCGATCGGCTCGGCGCCATTTTCGATCGAGAGCATGGCGTGGCTCATGTCAATCTGTTTGCCACGCCGGGCGGCGTAATCCTTTGATAGCAGCGCCTCGACGGGCATGGTCATGTAGTCCGGGTCGGCGTAATAGCGTGCACGATCTTCGTAAGCCAGTTTCTTGGCCTCGATCATGACGTGCCAGAGATCGGCATTGGTCCGGCCCATGGCCCGCAGATCGAAACCCTCCAGGATGTTCAACATCTGCAGCGCCGCAATGCCCTGGCCGTTTGGCGGCAGCTCGAAAACGTCGTAACCACGGTAGTTGACCGACACCGGTGTGACCCACGTGCTCCGGTGTGATTCGAGATCCGCCGGGGACAGATGGCCCGCGGCCTCTGCGACGGATCGAACAATGCTTCGGGCCCCCGCACCCTGGTAGAAATACCCCCGGCCCCCGAGAGCGAGTTGCTCGTAGAAGTCGGCAAGCGCCGGATTGCGAAAGATCTCACCTTTGGCCGGTGCACGCCCGCCAGGCAGGAAAACCGCGTTGAACTCCGGAAGCAAGCCTTCCAACTCAGGGATTCCCGGCATCTGGCTGGTGATCAAGTCCCATAGTCCCGCGATGATCTCGGGTGTCGGTACGCCTTCTCTGGCGTAGTGAATCACCGGCGCAAAGAGGTCGGCCATGGGCAACCTCCCGAACCGCCGATGCAACTCGTACCACCCGTCAACCGCGCCCGGCACGGTAATTGTGAGGGGTCCCACCGACGGCATGGTCGTCGCTTCCTCACCCAGCAGGCGCTGCAACTCGTCC
>QIDL01000392.1 GCA_003228415.1 Gammaproteobacteria bacterium
ATCCTCGCCAGGTTCCAATACGCGGCGGCGGCCATGGGATCGCCTTCCATGGGAAACAGGATGACGTTGATCGGTACCTGAGCCGGTAAACGCCGCACCGCATCCTGAAATAGCTCAAGTCTTGCTCTACCGCTGACCGTCGTTCTTCTAGGTGGACGGGTACCCATAGTCGGCAGGGAATCCGTGATCATATAAACGTTGTCCGGGGGAGGCTTGAGCTCAGACATGGCTCGTGCGAGGTTTTCCAGACTGGTGCCTTTCTCAGGAATGGTCTCTTTCAGCTTGTTCAAAGCGTCTTCCAGCTCTCGTCCCTCTCCAAGTTCGATCCATTCTCCCAGTGTTGGTTCCAACAAGGAGCGGGTTTCTTCGTTGAACCCGTAAATCTGAAAACTGGCGTCCAGGGGGATCTGAGAGGAGATCCACTCGACGGTGCGAATGGCTCTCTGCCATTTGGGTGCCTTGAGTCTGCGCTCATAGGACATGTTGCGGCGCCGAAGAACATTGACGATGTCCTCATCGAGCATGCTTGCCGACAGATCCACGGCGATCAGAATATTTTTGCCTCCGACCTTCAAGCCGGTGAGGTATTGACGATCGCCTTCGCCGCTGAAGGTGCGGATGCGGTTGCCGTCCGCAGCGTCCTCGAGAGCCTTGAGCCGCTTCAACTCTTCTTCCCGGGATTCCACATCGCTTTTCAGTTTCTTCAGGGACTCGATACGAGCCAGCGAAATCTCCGACGCATCGGCCAGTTCTTCGGTGCTCTCAGCAAGTAGTCGTTTCGTGCTGTTGAGTTTCTGATCCGAATCCGAGACCCGATTAAGCAGCGATTCCAGTTCTTCTTTGAGCTCGACCAGATCCCGTTCGCCGTTCTGGACCTGATAGTCCAGCATCCGGATTTCCGCAAGGAGATCCTGATTGACCACCTCGGCATTTTTTTGCGATGCATGATTGATGATCAGAAATATGAGTATCACAGCGCCAAAACCACAGGACATCACATCCAGGAAGGACATGGAGAAGATGATGGTCTCGAGACGCGCCATCGCCGATCAGCCTTCGAGGTGAATGGCCGTGAAGGTTTCGGTCCAGCGGCTGATCACATCACCAAGGCGCAACAATTGGTCCGCTTTCACCGAATCGCCGTTGAGCGTTGCCTCCTGGTCAGCACACATCCACACGCCCGATTCATCGCGGCGCAACCTGACAGCGAGTCTCTCCGATTCTACCGGCAGTGCTCGAAATTCCCGTAGCAGGTGAGTGGGGGCCAACGCCTGTTTTTGCGGGGATCGAGTGACTTCGCGGTCGTGAGGCAGGCGGTTGATCAGTCGTAACTCGCTGTCCGCTGTGCGAAGGTGATCCAGGTTTTCATTACAACCCGCAGCCACCGCATCGGCAGCCAACATCTCGATGTCGAAGCCTGCTGCCTTCAGGCGTTGTGTCAGGCCGGGCATTCGGGCAGCACGAGCAGTGAGGATCAGTTTTCCCCCTGACGGGATGGCGTCGATCAGTCGGTCGATTCGTTGCTGGGCCTTCTGCTCGAGGTGGGATTTCGGCACCTCCACACGGCGGAATTGTCCGCCCTGTTCAATCTCGACGCTGACTTCGCTCTGATGGTGCGCGCCCACGACCCAGTCGTAAACCTGGTTATAGAGTTGCTGCTCCGTTTCTGCCGTATGCAGCGGATCGAATCGAGTTTCCTGGATGAACCGATCCGCGATGAGATTGACCCAGCCATCGAGCAGGCTCGAGAACCCGCAGTCTTTCACTTCCACGGAGTGGTCGTGCTTTATCTCGGTATTTGCCGAAAGCTGACTGATCTGAATGTGCTGTAAAAACACGTCCAGGTACACTATCCGCTCGGGAATACGGGTGGTGCTCACTGCGGCAACGGCGGCGTTGACAAAGCCGCTCACAGCTATTCCCACTTCCTGGCAGATACCGAGTAAAACACCCAGTTGATCTCCATCCATGGTGCCGGGTACCGCAAGCAGGGCGTCTTCCTGACTCAATTCCGCCAGTTCTTTGAGGTGCAGATAGACCAGGTCTGCGTGGTTTGCAGCGGTTCGAATTGGATGAGGCAGGGGATCGGCGTTCATTCTCGCGAGATACTGTTGATTGGCCTGTTGGGGATGAATTCGGGCGAGCCGTAGAGCGGGTTCGCCAAAAAGTAACGCCTCATCTCGGACGATGGCGAATGCGGGCGAGTGGTAGAGGCATTTCTGGCCTCGAAAAAGCGAGAACTCCAGGTCGTTGAATTCAATGATTGCCGTCACTGACTGCGGACCTGAAGATGTCTCAGCAGGCGCTGATCGGCATAGGTCTGAGTGTCCAGAACCAGGCGTTCCTGGATCAGTTGCAATTGATGCATCATGAACATGATGACGATGCTGATAACCAATGCCGTGAAGGTCGAGTTGAACGCCACACCAAGGCTTGCCGTGACACCAGCTATGTCTCCTTCAACGGCTTTGTAAGCCTGACCGAGGGCTTCGCCGATGCCGCGGACCGTGCCGATGAATCCGATGGAGGGAATTGCCCAGGCAATATAGCGCACCATGGAGAGCTCTGTATCGAGTCGATTGGACTCTGTCTCGCACACGTTCTTAACTGCTTCAGATACGTCCTGCACGTTTCTGGTGGATGCGAATCGTTGCAATGCGGCCATCAGTGCTCGTGGCAGCAGATAGCTCTGGGTCTCTTCGGGCAATGCCTGAATGCCCCGGGTATACTCGCGGGTGTCTTCGGGCAGGATGCTCATTCCTTCGCTGACCTTGACGATATCGTCGGAGAGGAGGCTCCGTTCCCTGAGTGCTACCCGCCCCTTGTAGCCCATGATGGCCATCGCCCAGAGCATCAATACGAAGCAGGCTTCCTGCTCGAAATCTTTCAACACCACATAGAGACTGCGTTCCTGTATGAAGTCCTCGCCCTGGGCGAGGCGTTCGGCCCGCTCGCTCATTATCGCGTCCGCGTTCGGACGAATGACGGTAATGTAGACAAGATGAACCAGTATCAGGGCGACGATCAAGGCGACCACCTGGTAAACCATCTCAAATGGAATCTGTTGTTTTAGTGGACTGTTTGCTGGATTGGCCATGGGGCGTGTTGCCTAGATGTCTACCGGAAATGAGACCGCGAAATCCTCCGAGATCTCCTCGGTAGGGATGAATACCTCAGCGCTGCTGGTCCCGGACGGTTTCGCTTCCGTCTGCTCCTCGGCGGTTGGTGTTTCCTCCACGGGTCCCTGCTCGTCGGCCGGCTGTGCGGATGCCGTGTGATCGGTAATCGGCAACACCGTCAGCGTGAGGAGAACTATGATGATTGCAAGTGTTCGATACATGTCTGTGTCCTGAGGATCTGCGTAGTCTAATTTGGCTCGGCGAATCGCGCGATACGAAAGCCCAGGTCCTGTCGGCCGTCCAGTCCGTAGTCCCGGAAGGATATTCTGAGATCCGTGATGGTGCCGTGCATCCAACTCGATCCACGAATGACCCGATACTCACCGGTTTCGGGGCCAAGCGGATCGACCGTCGCTTTGGTGCTGGGAATTCCGTAATAATCGTTCGTCCACTCCGCCACGTTTCCGGACATGTCGAAAATCCCGAGACTGTTGGCAGAGTAAGTGCCGA
>QIDL01000551.1 GCA_003228415.1 Gammaproteobacteria bacterium
CTGCACCAAGCGCCTCCTCACCGGGAGGCAGAGGTACCACGCTTGGGAAGCCACCCTGAGCAAACTGGCTGTCCGCCATATCTCTGAGCCACCGTGTGGCCAGCGTCGCTGCGCTGAGATTGAGCATGAGGCCGCCTATCGCGGCGCCAAATTCGGCAACGGTGTTGAGCCGGCCGTCCGCAGACAGGCGAGCCAGCGGAAAGCTCTGTCGTAATCGAACCAGCTCGCCCACCATAGCGCCATGCAGCTGATTGAGGCGCGGATGGTCAGTGAGAAATGTGCCTGTTTTCAGAACGGGCCGGCCCACCGATCGTCCGAAGACCTTCACGGCCGCATCGGAGTAGAACTCACCGCTGATTTCGACATACTTGAATCCGTGCTGCGAAAACAAGGCCTCGAATATCTCCCCGGATTCGAGACCGATGGCGGTATAAATGTCTTCGCTGACCGGACCCTCGAGCTCCAGTGCGGCATCCACCTCCAGACCATAGCGAATTTTTATCGCTGCGCCGTCCGGCAACAGCAGTTCGACACGGACACGGCCCATCACCGGTTGCGGAAATCCAAAAAGTGCCGTCGAAGATTCCTCCCGCCAGCAGATCAGTTCACCGGCAATCTCTTCCGGATCCGAGAACTCGGCCGGTTCGGCCGCGGTCAGCTCGATCTCCAGGTCTTCGGGACGTTCACCGACCGCCACCGGATACCAACCAATTTGCTCCGTGTCGCCTGCCCAGTCCGGCCGTATCTGCGAACCGGCAACGCTCTCACCGGCCACGGGATCCGCCCCCAGAATCCAGGATGGCTGCCATCGCCACATACTGTCGGTGTAGAACTGACGCTGCTCGCCGTCAGCGAGGGACACATTCAACTGAATGAGCAGCCATGGTTTGTCTCCGTACTGCTGTCGATGGCCAATACCGAGATTCCCGGCATAACAGCCGTCTGCAAGTACGATCGAAATCGAGTTACTGCCCGCCCGCAGACTGTCGCCGACATCGAGGGTCAAATACTCCACCCGCTTGCTGTAGTCCACCCAGTTGGGTGGAAGGTCCACCTTCCCCTGTCTGTGGCCGTTGACCTGAATGGCGGCATCGCCCAGAGCGGCGACGTAGAGTCGGGCGGAGCGAACTTCACCGGGCAGGTCGAATGCGCGTGTGAATACCGGCAGAGGCACCCGAGCGACCCTGGAACCCTGCAGATTGGCGCAGATCCATCGCCCCCGCCAGTCTTCGACATCGAAAAGACCTGCCTCGAAAAATGCGCTATCGCTCCATGGGCCAGGCAGCCCGTCGCTATCGAAGCTCCTGACTTTCCACCACAACCGTCGAGAGCTTATCAGCGATTTTCCATCGTATTCGACCAGCACCGTCTGACGACTTTCGACCCTGCCGGTATCCCAGAAATCACCCTCATCCATATCCAGCAGGTCCGGGTGGGAGGCGGCTAGAATCTGATAGGCGGTCTGGATTTCAGCGGGGCGGCTATCGCCCACCCACCACGATAGACGGGGTCTCGCCAGACCGATCCCGACAGGATTATCCAGGTACTCGCAGCGAAGCCATTGCGGCGCGCCTTGCATCGGCCAATCAGTTCCTCATCTCACGTCGCTTCAAGTTTGCGCCAGAAAGTTTCGCGTTGCCACAACCACTTCGTCGAGCTGGTCGTGGTGAATCCAGTGTCCGGCTTCGGCGATGTCGATCATCAGACAGTCACGAAAATAATCACAAGTCCCATTGTGGCCAATCCGATGCGAAAACCCTTCGCTGGCATTGAGGATCAAAGACGGGCTGGTGATCTCCCGCCAGATACCAATCGTTTCATCCGCAAGAATACGATAAACCGGAAACGCGTGAGTGTAGTTGTCATACTTCCAGCTGAAGGTGCCATCTTCGTTCTGATTGCTTCCGTGCGCTGTCAGATGCCGGACCTGTTCGTCGTTCAGGTGCGCATTGGCATCCCGCATACGCGCTAAGGCAGACTCCAGCGTCGGATAGCGTTTCGGCAACCGCCCAGCCAGCTGCCGGGTATTGTCGATCCATACCCGAATCCGTTCGGCAGGCGATGAGTCTTCCAGGTCTCCAGTCCACAGCCCTATTCCCTCGAGCAACACCAGCTTCGACACCTGCTCCGGATACAGCCCCGCATAGAGCGCCGCCAGGGTGCCCCCCATCGAGTGTCCCACCACGACTGCCGGTTCCAGCTCCGCCTGTCGAACCAACTGAGCGATATCATAGACATAGTCCACATGGTGATAGCTCGAACCGCGCACCCACTCAGAATCGCCATGACCCCTCAGATCCAGCGCGACGATGTGATAGTCGTCGGCGAATTCCGACGCAAACCAGTCCCAGGTGTGGCAGTGGTCATGCACACCATGCACCAGCAGCATATGCGGCGCCTGCGGATTCCCCCAATCCAGGTAGTGCAATCGGAGCCGCTGAGAGTAGTAACTATGAGAAGTCGGTTTGCGCTTCATAGGTTGTGCTTAGTTTCCAAGCAAGCGTGGTTGCAGGCGTTCAAAGACCTCTAGAATATGGCTCGATACGGATTGAATTCGAGCGACGCCGCGTAGCTCCGGGCGAAACAGGAGCCAGATTTCCTGCGCATGCATCGGTTCGAAACCGCCGACCCGACACAGGATCTCATCCGGGTCGGCCACCGCGCAAGGCAACAGGGTCAAGCCCATGTGCGCACGAACCGCAGCATGCTGCAGTAGAACATTGTTACACCGCACCCCTGGCGGTACGTTCGGGAAAAAGCGGCCTTTGAACTCAGGTGCGCGAACGCTCTCGAGTCCGGATTCGATCCAGACACAACCTTCCGGCGCACTCAACGGGTCGTGTGCCGACAGATACTGACGGCTGGCGTAAACCGCCAGACGGTAGCCGCCGAGACTACGGCCTATCAATGCATCCGGTGGCTGATCGGTCACCCGAATTGCCATGTCCGCTTCGCCACGAACGAGATCCAGGTTTCGATAGGCCGGTAGAAACTCGAGTCTGATCTTAGGATGGCCACTGGCGAAGTCGGCAAACTCCGCCATCAGGGTAATTGCAAACACGTCGGGCATGGTAATTCGAATGAGCCCGCCCACGTCTTCGCCGCGGGCTACAATCTGCTCCTCCAACTCGCCGAGTTGCGTCGTCACGGGCTCCAACCGAGCCATCAGCCGTTCGCCATCTCGCGTCATCAACAGGCCGCTATGGGATCGGACGAAGAGCTTCAATCCGAGCCGTGCTTCCAGACCATCGAGGCGCCGGGTTACAGTCGACGGGTTCACCCCGAGAACTTCCGCCGCCCCCCGTACCGAAGCCGCTCGTACCAGGCTCGAGAAATACCGGTAGTCGTCCCAATTTGTCATTTTACGCAACGCTCCTGGATCTGTGTTGCGATTATGCAACATATCGTTGCGTTACCTATGGTTGCATTCTGTGTTACCGAAAGTAACATAGACGATGTTGTTGAGGGATGCCCGATACCCCTCCCCTCCCCTCCCATCGGGCATCCCTCCATATCTACCCCTTCCTGACTAGTGGGCAGGGTTAGGATCATCAGATCTCTAACCCTGCCACATTTTTATTCGCACCCCGAATGCCACCAGCAGATAGATCCCCCCTCCGATACCCAG
>QIDL01000391.1 GCA_003228415.1 Gammaproteobacteria bacterium
CCACCGGTGGATTTTCCCGGAGGTGGAACCGATTCCAGGGCAAACTTGCCACCTGGCTCGAGAACGTGGCAACCAGACACTATAAGCCGTTGTTGAGGAAGGCCGTGGACAACCGCTATATCACCGGCGCAGTGGGACTCGGTGTGTTGATCCTGTCGGTCGCCCTGATTGTCAGCGGACGGGTGGTATTCACCTTTTTTCCTGCAATCGAAGGCGACCGGATCTATGCCACTCTGGAGATGCCTGAGGGCGTCTCGGTGGAGGTCACCGCCCGCGGTGCAAGGCAACTCGAACAGGCAATCGAGGGTATGGAGGTCAAGCTGCAGGAATTGACCGGCACAGACAAGAAAGTGGTACAGAACGTTTTTACCAGCATAGGTCAGCAGGCGGACAGGGGCAATGGTCCACCGCGCAGGGGGGGCCCGGGACGCAGCCACTTCGGTGAGGTGGTGCTCGAACTGGTGCCCCGGGAACAGCGCAACAACCTGAGCGCCAAGGTGGTCTCCCGGATCTGGCGCGAGCAGACCGGCTCCATCCCGGATGCTGTGAAGCTGAGTTTCAGTGCCGACTCCTTCTCAGCAGGAGAACCGATCAACTACGAACTCTCAGCCAAAAAGGTAGACACGATTCGTTCCGCAGCCACCGACCTGCGCGCGGAACTTACCCGTTACGAAGGGGTATTCGACATCACCGATTCCTTCCGGGCAGGCAAACAGGAAATCAAACTATCCCTGCTGCCCGAGGGCCGAACGCTTGGCATCACCCTCAATGACCTCGCCAGCCAGGTTCGCAGCGCCTTCTATGGAGCCGAAGCACAGCGCGTTCAGCGCGGGCAGGACGATGTGCGGGTCATGGTGCGCTATCCGGAGTCGGAGCGCTCTTCGATCGGTAATCTGGAAGACATGTATATCCGCACACCTCAGGGCACCGAGGTGCCATTCTACAGCGTCGCACGGTTCGAACTCGGCCGCGGCTATTCCACCATCAGACGCGTTGATGGACGGCGCGTCATCAACGTGATAGCAGACCTGGACCGGACCAAGCTTTCGCCGGAAGAAGTGAATAGCAGTATCCAGAGCCAGGTGCTGCCGAAAATTCGAGCCAAGTACCCGGGCCTGACAATCAAACTTGCCGGTGAGCAGGAAGAGCGAGCGAAGTCGTTCACCGGTCTCGCGCAAGCCTCTCTGCTGTCACTCGTTGTCATCTATACCCTGCTGGCAATTCCACTGCGGTCCTATCTGCAACCATTGGTGATCATGAGCGTGATCCCGTTCGGTGCGGTTGGCGCCATCGCCGGGCACTGGTTCATGGGTTATCAGCTCATGTTCTTCTCCGCGCTCGGCATCGTTGCGCTCTCTGGCGTTGTGGTGAACGCATCGCTGGTGCTGGTGGACTACATCAATCGACGCCGGCGTGAGGGGATGGCGATGGAAGAAGCGGTATTGAGCGCCGGTGTCGTACGATTCAGGCCCATAGTTCTGACGTCGATCACTACGTTCGTCGGCCTGGTACCGCTGATGTCCTCGCCCAGTCCGGCAACGATATTCTTTATCCCCATGGCCATCTCTCTGGCTTTCGGAGTATTGTTCGCGACGTTCATTACTTTGTTTTTAGTGCCGGCCTTGTACCGGATCGCCGAAGATTTCTTTGGCTGGGATCCGGTGGCACAGGGTCAGATCGATCCGGACGAAGCCCACGAGCTTCGTTCCAAGGAACAGTCGGCCTGACGGTAATCGGGCCAATTGAACGGCAAATTTGCCGGGCGTACGTCTACGAGGCGTAGGTCTACGAGGCGTAACAGCCATTCACCTGTTTATTGTCACCAAACAGGCGAATTCCCTCGTTGCGATTCGTTGTGATGGCGAGCCCGGTGCCGGTAATCGTCGCGTAACTCCAGGTTTTCTGAAGCCACCGAGGCGCGTCCTGGTTCACCAGCAGTTGCGATACCCAGGCGTGTCCCACGGCCATCCCTGCACCCCACAAAACAACCTCGGTAGAACTCGGTTGCTCCCCGATGATCTGCCTGGTGATAAAAGCGTCCTCCACATAGCAGGGGTCCTTGGACGCGGACAGGGTCTGCGCCACGTCTACGGCATGGAGGGTCTGCCAGGCGATTTCCTCGGCGCTGAAATCCAGCGACTGACAACCTCCCATGAAAACGCTGCCCAGCAGCAACACGAGAGAAATGCGAAGGTCATTGCGATTCTTGAACAATCTGAATACTCGAATCCGGGGTAGACAGATTGTCAGAGGATGGGCGCGGACATGCTGTAGGGGGAATTTGCTCGACTTGTAAGATTTAGTATCGAGTTCGACCGTTAACTCTTTGTATTGCGGTTGTTTTTTTACATCTGTACGCCGTTCAGCCGAGGTTCAGACGACGATTGTTCCAATACGCGTTACAATTTCTCCAACCAGGCTGACGCAGCGAACATGACCTTCAGAATCGTCTCAATTGCGGCATTCACCGGACTGTTCACTCTGCTCGGTTGTGCCGGTGAAAAGCCCATCATCGACAGCAAAGGCGTCAACCCGAACCAGTACGAGCAGGACCTGGCCGAGTGCACCGAATACGTAGATGAGGTTGAAACAGGCAGCAAGGTCGCCACTGGTGTGGTAGCCGGGGCCGCGGTCGGTGCGGTACTCGGGGAAATCTGGAAGGGTGGTTACTACGGCGCCAACGCTGGACGGGGAGCCGCCACCGGTGCCGTGCTCGGCGGCACCGGTGGGGTCACCGGCAGTGTGGCTGAACGTAAGCAGGTTATCCGAAATTGCCTCCGGGGTAGAGGCTACCGAGTCCTCAACTGAGCTTCTGTCCAACTCGGCAGCCAACTCGACACTGCATCTCATTCATCCCCCCGCTCCTCCCCCCGTATTGGGGGAATTACTTAAGCGCTCCGGTTGAGTTGCGCGCCTGAAACCGTCTATTCTGATCGGCTTTCCATACACAAAACCCAAGGGGGTGACGCGATGTCGGAAGCCGAAGACTTTACCAGTGATCTGAATAACCTGGCCATGGCCGAAGAGGCAGTACCACTGCTCGATGCCGTCCAGAAGCACATCGACGACAACGTCACCCCCATCACCGAGGAGTTCTATGCCCTTGGAGAAGGTAGAGCGGAACGCTGGAGTTGGGCACCCGGTCAGTTGGAACTGCTTGATGGCGCAAAGGCCAAGGCCAAGGAAAGCGGCCTGTGGAACTTTTTCCTGCCCGATGCCGACACCGGTGAGGGCTTGAAAAACCTGGACTACGCCTATATCGCGGCCGTCCTCGGCCAGAATCCGCTGGCCAGCGAAACCCTGAATTGCTCGGCACCCGATACCGGCAACATGGAGGTACTGGAACGTGTTGGCACCGAAGAACAGAAAGAGCAATGGCTGAAGCCTCTCCTGAACGGCGAGATCCGTTCCTGCTTCGGCATGACCGAGCCGAATCTGGCTTCCTCCGACGCCAAGAATATCGGCACCAAGGCCGTGCTCGAAGGTGACGAGTGGGTGATCAACGGCGAGAAGTACTACATCTCCGGTGCCGGCGACCCACGCTGTAAGATCATGATCTGCATGGTAAAAACCAGCCCGGACGCTGCGCCGCATCGCCAGCAGTCACAGATTCTGGTGCCCATG
>QIDL01000418.1 GCA_003228415.1 Gammaproteobacteria bacterium
GCCTGCCAGTACGTGGGTGAGATCGACTACCTGCAAGCCGGATAAGGGTCTTTGAATCATTTGCTCAATCCACTTTTATCCTGGAAATGCCGGGCACTGAATAGTGTAGCGAATTCCTCAGCAGCGATCTTTGCGCGGGGCCGCGGGCTATTCTGGTCTGTCGAGAACTTGCCAGAACCAGCTGCCGGGTCCGTCCCCGGTGGCAAGGTCTCCTGACAATTGATACTTGACTGAGTAAGCAGCACTCACCGGACCAATCTCATCCGGGTCATCCAGCCTTCGCAGTCGCCCTTCGAACAGCCGTTCACCGAATTTCAATTTGATATCGGGATCTTTTTCAACCCAGCCGGGCCAGGACTTGCTCTGGGGTGCGTTGGCGGCGATATAGAGTTTTCCGTCCACCTGCGCACACCATATGGTGACCGAGTGAGGCAGGCCGTAGGGGGTGGCTACCTGAATGGCGATCAGTGGGAAATCATCGGCAAATGACCAGTCCGATGGGAACGCTTCGACTTCCCCGGACAGCCACAGACCGGGCCGGGTATCGCTCGGCTCACAGGCGCTCAGCAGGATGCCGAGCAACACAATAGCAAAAATTGATCTTTTCATTTCCTGACTCCGTCAAAAACGATAGGAGGCCGCAGGGTGCGGAGACTGCAATCTGGGACCGAGATGGAAGAGCTTCTCACGCATGGAGCCTTGTGTGTAACGGGTCTTGTAGACACCGCGTGATTGCAGTTCCGGAACAAGGAGATCCACGATGCTTTCAATGCACTCCGGCATCACGGTGTAGGACAGATTGAACCCGTCGACCCCCGATCTATCCATCCACATCTGCAGTTGATCAGCCACGGTCGAGGGAGAGCCCACGATCGTCGGCGCTGCGCCCCCGACAGACAGCAACTCACCCCACTCTCTGATAGATCTGCTTCCTACTGCCTGCATGGCGGATTGAACCGCCTGCGTCGAGGCATTTTCGACACTCTCATCCGGTCCGTATTCGGAGAGATCCACGCCGGACCAACCGGACATCAATGCCAGAGCGCCCTCCGGCTGAACATACTGCTGATAGTCCTGGAGTTTTTCGGCGGCCAGTGCATCGGTTTCATCGACGATGATCGATATCATGGTAAAAATCTTAATGTCTGCTGCCGCCCGCCCCAGATCTTCCGTGATATTCCGTAGATCGCTCACGGTGCCTGCAACACCTTCAGGCGTGTTCCCTGCGATGAACACACACTCGGCGTGTCGCCCTGCAAATTGCCGACCTCTTGGAGAGGCGCCAGCCTGAAAGATGACGGGTGAGCGTTGAGCCGAGGGTTCGCAAAGGTGGATGGCGTCGAGTTTGAAGTATTCCCCGTCGTGGGTAATCTTTCGAACTTTCGAGGGATCGGCAAACACACCCCGTTGGCGATCCTGGATTACCGCGTCATCGGCCCAACTGCCTTCCCACAGCTTGTAGACCAACTCCATATACTCATCGGCGATGTCGTACCGGGTATCATGGCTGGTCTGATGACTGAGTCCGAGAGCTTTCGCTGCGCTGTCCAGATAGCCGGTGACTACATTCCAGGCGATTCGGCCGCTGGTCAGGTGATCGAGCGAAGAAATTCTGCGGGCAAATGCGTATGGCGGCTCGTACGGTATGGATCCGGTGATGCCAAAGCAGAGGTGCTCTGTAACGGCCGCCATCGCTGGAACGATGGTAAACGGGTCGTTGGCCGGGACCTGGGTTGCGGTGCGCAGCGCGGCATCGGGGGTGCCCTCGTAGACATCATAGACCCCGGAAACGTCGGCGAGGAAGATGCCATCGAACAAGCCACGTTCAAGGGTTTTCGCGAGGTCGGTCCAGTAGCTCAAATTCTTGTAGTCTGCCGATCGATCCCTCGGATGGCGCCACAGCCCGCAGGATTGGTGGCCAACGCAGTTCTGGTGAAAGGCGTTGAGCAATATTGCCTGAGTCATCGTCTGTTCCTCAAAAATGACGGGGCAGCCTACCGGCGATCGGCTATTCTTCTTTTACAGGGTCGAAGTTCGGTACAGAAGGTTAGCTGTTTCAATGAGTTATTACCCCACCTTGAGTATGGTGCACTTCGTTGCAGCGATAGGGCTTTTTTCGCTGGCAATAATTTCCGTGCTGATTGCCGTATTGATCGCGGTCAAGCCTGCCGCCGATCAAATCAACGAACGGCTTTTGAAACGAGCCAACGCCGTCGGGCTCCTGGAACAGATTGCCGTCGGTATTTTGACCCTTTCGGGGGTGATAGCCGCGCTTGTGAATTCCTGGTCGTTGGCACAACCCTGGTTGTGGATGAGTCTGATGGTTGTGGTTTTCTATAGCCTGGCGCTCGAGTTCATCACCAAACCAGCACGTGCGGCCGTGGCGGAAGGCGGCAGCATGGTCAAGGCGGGATTACAGGTTGGCCTGCAGGTGGGCCATGTTCTGCTGCTTCTGGTTGCTTTTTCTCTGATGATGTTGAGGCCACTTTGATGGCGGGCAACACTATGCAGAGTTCATCGTGATCTACAGCGACCAATCACCCATCACGTATCAGGACGCTCTACCGGAAACGGTCGACGTTGTGGTGATTGGTGCGGGTGTCATTGGCATATCCACCGCCTGGTTCCTGGCGAAGAGTGGCGTATCGGTACTGGTGTGCGACAAGGGACGCGTCGCAGGAGAACAGTCGAGCCGAAACTGGGGCTGGATACGACAGCAGGGGCGCGACTTCGCAGAGCTGCCCATTGTCATCGACAGCATCAATTCCTGGGAAGCTCTTTCCCGCGAACTGGACACCGACATAGGCTTTACCAGACAGGGTGTTCTCTCCCTGGCAGAAACCGATACGCAACTCGAACAGCAGGAGAAGTGGCTGGAGACTGCCGCACAGTATCAACTCGACACGAAAATGTTGTCGAGCGCCGAGGTCGACGCCCTCGTCAGAGATAAGCCGGGTCAGTGGAAAGGGGGCATGTATACCGCCAGCGACGGGCGCGCCGAACCGTTGAAAGCCGTTCCTGCCTTGGCCAAGGCGCTCCGAGGCCGCGGTGGTCTGATCCGGGAAGGCTGCGCAGTGCGATCCGTCGACATGCAGGGGGGCGAGGTCGGCGGCGTGATTACCGAGCACGGACGCGTTGCGGCAAAGTCTGTGGTGTGTGCCGGAGGCGCCTGGTCGACGTTGTTCATGGCCAACCTCGGTGTGTCCCTGCCTCAGTTGTCCGTGCGCGCGACGGTCGTTCGAACCGCGCCAGCACCCGACATCTACCGCGGCAATGCATCGGTGGGTGAAGTCGCGATACGCCGGCGTCAAGATGGCGGTTATACCGTGGCATCCAGCAACACCAACGAACACTTCATCGGAGCCGACAGCTTCCGTCATTTCTTCAAGTTCATGCCTGCTTTGGCATCCAGCGCGCGCTTCCTGCGCCTGCGCTTCGGTGACAATCTCATGGAGCGCCTGTTGCCCGTGCGACAATGGCGGGACGATGAGGTGAGCCCCTTCGAGCAGACCCGAGTGCTGAATCCTGCTCCATCCCAGAAGGCGCTCAACCAGATGCGAGAGGGACTGACCAGGCGCCTGCCGAAGATCGCCGATGTTGC
>QIDL01000143.1 GCA_003228415.1 Gammaproteobacteria bacterium
CTTCGAACCGGCCGACCGCACCAGCGATCGGTCTTCATCCTCCTCCGCAACCTCGGAAGCCGCCACGCTGGCCCTCCTGCAACAAAGCGCACGTGCCGAACAAACAGGCGCCCTGCCTGAAGCCATGGCCTACGCCGAGCGGGCCGTCCGCATCGATCCCCATCGCGCCGACCTGTGGACCCGGCTGGCGACGCTCGAACTGCGAAACGGCGATTCCCATGCAGCAATTCAGTACGCAAACAAGGCTCTCACGCTGGCCGGCGATCGCCCCGACTGGCAACGAGATGCCTGGCTGGTGATCGCCGACGCCAGGGAAGCCGAAGGAGACGGCGATGGCGCCCGGAGTATTCGAGCGAAGTGGCGGTCCTTTCGAGGGTAAACGGAATGGGTACGAGAAGCCGTTCGGTTTTGAGTTCAAGTGGCAGTCGTGACACCTCAGGCTTCACTGCCGGCGGTCTCGAGCGTGAGCAGCGTAACCCAGTGCAGAACCGGGGTCGTAGCCAGACTGCCGATATGCGCATGACAACCCACGTTAGCGGTAGCGATCACATCCGGCTCGTCCTTCATCAGCGCAGCCACCTTACGCGTGCCTAATTCTTCTGCCAGATCCGGTTGCAGAATCGAATAAGTTCCTGCCGATCCGCAACAGAGATCGGCATCGGCCACGTCCACCAGCTCATAACCCGCATCATCCAGCAGTTTCATCGGATAACCCCCACAGCGCTGACCGTGCTGCAAAGTACAGGGTATATGCAGTGCGACCCGGTGAATGTCCTGACGCTTGTGCCAGTCACCCCCCAGTTCCCACAGGTATTCACCGACATCCCTGACCTTTTTCACAAACAAACCTGCCAATGCCGCATCAACATCGTCATCGCCGAGCAATCTGTCATAGTCCTTCAACGTCACGCCACAGCCGCTCGCTGTGGATATGATGGCCTCCACCTCGTCGATCAGCCCGGCAACGAGCGCCAGATTCTTCCGGATAGTCTCTCTGGCTTCCACTTCGTTACCGAGATGCAGGGACAGTCCGCCGCAACAGCCTTCTTCAGGCAATCGGACTACCTCTACTTGCCGGGCTGCCAGCAACGTCTCGAGTGCTTCATTGACTTCGGGCGTGGTAACGCGCTGCACACAACCATCGAGCAACAGTACCTTGCGGGTGAAATTATTTGACGATGGCTGTTCGTCAGGAGACGAATTCCGCCGACGCCCGAGCGTCGGAATCTGGCCGCGTAATCGCCGACTCAGCAAAGGTTTCATCAGCGTACCGAGTGCCACCCAGCGCTTGAATCGACCGGGCACCGGTACCACTCGAGTCAACCAGCTCCGACGCATCGCATCGAACCAGTCTCGTCGATGTTGCTTGTGAATATAGTCCCGGCCGATCTCCAGGAGTTCCCCGTAAGCCACCCCGCTCGGGCAAGTCGTTTCACAAGCTCGACAAGTCAGACAACGGTCGAGATGAGTCACTGCAACCTCGTCTACCTGCTCCTGTTCGAGCATTTCCTTGATGAGATAGATTCGTCCACGTGGTCCGTCGAGCTCATCGCCAAGCAACCGATAAGTGGGGCAGGTCGCATTGCAGAACCCACAGTGCACACAGCTACGCAGAATGGCCTCTGCCCGCTGGCCCTTGCGAGTGCTTCGCAATGCCTCAGGCAGCGACGTCTGCATGACAGATTTCCGGATTAAACAGGTTCTCTGGATCGAAGGCGGCTTTCAGCCTCTGCTGGTAGCTGCCGAGCAGCAGGTTTCCACCCGCTTCCTGACAGATGGTGCGAGCAAATCCTTCACCGAAGGGAATCAGACCTTCCACCGATTCCGATTCGTCCATCCGGCACCAGCGCCTTGACCCGCCCCATTCAATCAGCACGTCTGCGGCGTCGAGGGGGGTTGCCGGTGGCAGTCGACGAACGCCCAGCGGTGCCGGGTCTTTGAAAAACGACAGCTCATGATCCCGAACCTGATTCCAGAAACTGGAATCTCCCAGAATCTCACCACCCAGAAGATTACCAGCACTCAGAACCGCCGGCTCAGCACCCGAGAGCCTGACTCGAAGTTGACCTCCATCAAAGCAGGTTGCGCTGATGGGTAGCGGCGCCCGAGCCCACTTTCGCATCAGTGCCAGGGCTGCGGTGCGTTCCAGGGTGAGTACCCGGGTCTGTTCAGAGGCCGGGATCGGCATCACTCTGAGGCTCAACTCCAACAACAAACCGAGCGAACCGAAAGCACCCGCCTGCAACCTCGATACATCAAACCCCGCCACGTTTTTCATGACCTGGCCACCGAAAACCAGTCTCTGGCCAAGCCCGTTGATCATTACCACGCCGAGGACGGCGTCGCGCACCCCACCCCGCCACGGGCGTCCTGGCCCGGCAAGTCCAGTGGCCACCGCCCCTCCAACGGTGCCAAGTCCTCGAAATTCCGGTGGCTCGAACGTCAACGTCTGCCCTTGCCTTCGTAACATCTGCTGAAGGTCCCGAATCGGTGTGCCGCTGCGCACGGTGACCACCAGTTCGTCGGGACGATAGTCGACGATGCCACAATGCTCGACCGTAGAAAGTAACCGGTCACGGCTGTCTGCTTGTGGCACCGCAGATAGAAAAGCCTTGCTGCCGGTACCGGCTATGCCGACCGCAACGCCGTCGAGCCGTGCCCCGCTGACTGCATCAAGCAGCTCATCGCTGAGATCACGATCACTCAAGTATCTTACCCGGCACGCTGAATATGCAGGTTACGTATGAGACAGGACACTAAAATCGCTCCAGATTGGGAAATGGCAAGCGACCGCCATGGACGTGCATGCCACCAACCTCTGCACAGCGGCTGAGCGTGGGGATCGCTTTGCCTGGATTCATCAACCCGGCGGGATCGAATACCGATTTGAGGCGAAAAAACTGCTCCAACTCGGCTTCATTGAACTGACTGCACATCTGATCGAGTTTCTCCACTCCTACGCCGTGCTCTCCGGTAACGGTACCGCCGACCGCCACGCAAAGGGTGAGAATCTGACCGCCGAATGCTTCCGCACGTTCCAGTTCCCCGGCTACGTTGGCATCATAAAGAATCAACGGGTGAAGGTTGCCATCTCCCGCGTGGAACACGTTGGCCACGGCGAGTCCGAACTCATCCGACAGCTCTCGAATATGAGTCAGCACCTCCGCGAGACGGGCACGCGGTATCGTACCGTCCATGCAGTAGTAGTCCGGCGACAATCGCCCTATCGCCGGGAACGCGGCCTTTCTACCCGCCCAGAGGCGCGCCTGTTCTACCGCGGTGGTTGCCACCTGCACTTCGAGGGCGCCAAAGTCGGCAAAGGTTCGTTTCACCAGAGCCACATCCGAGGCCACCTCGTCGGAGACGCCATCGAGTTCACATAGCAGGATCGCTTCGGCGTTCAGTGGATATCCAGCGTGGACGAAAGCCTCAGCAGCAGAGATAGCGAGTCTATCCATCATCTCCAGTCCCGCCGGGATCAATCCAGAGCCGATGATGGCCGCCACCGCATCGGCCGCCGCGCCAACGTCCTCGAAGGCGCCGAGCAGAACCCGGCGCTCGGGAGGAGTGGGCAGCAGCCGCACCCAGACTTCGGTGAC
>QIDL01000321.1 GCA_003228415.1 Gammaproteobacteria bacterium
CCTTCCTGCTGGCTCAGGGGCTCGAGACCCTGCCGTTGAGGATGCGGGCGCATGTAGCGAATGCCCGCACGGTGTCGGCCTGGCTGGGAGAACACCCTGCGGTTGCAGGCGTGAGTTACCCCGGATTGCCCGACAGCCGATACGCACCCCTGGTCGCAAAGTACCTGCCCGGCGGACCTGGCGCGGTGTTCTGCTTCGATCTCAAAGGCGGTAGAGAAGCGGGCACACGCTTTATCGAATCATTGAATCTTTTTTCTCACCTGGCCAACGTCGGCGATGCCAAATCGCTGGTGATTCACCCCGCCTCCACCACTCATCGGCAACTCTCCGATGAAGAGCTGGCGGCTGCAGGGATCGGTCCCGGCACCATAAGGCTCTCCATCGGTATCGAAGACGCGGAGGATCTCATCTGGGATCTGGATCAGGCACTTGCGGTGACCACATCATGAACTTGAGCGACTATCAGCACCCGACCGTGGTCTTGAAGGCGCTTGCCGAACGACGCATCGCCATCGTCGGCTTGTCCGCCAACGAGCTCAGACCCAGCAACTTCGTGGGCTTCTATCTGCAACGCCACGGTTACCAGATCGTGCCGGTCAACCCGCGGGAGCAGGAAACACTTGGCGAGGTCTGCTATCCCTCTTTGACCGATATTCCAGAGCCGGTGGCGGTGGTGGACGTATTCCGTGATCCGGCCGCGGTGCCGGATATCGCCCGCGAGGCGGTTGAGATCGGCGCGAAGTACCTGTGGTTGCAGTTTGGGGTGATCAGCGAAGAAGGGATTCGGATCGCCGAGTCCGCCGGTCTGCAGGTGATCGCCGACCGCTGTATCAAAATCGAACATGCCCGCTACTTTGGCCGCATGCACTGGCTGGGTTTCAACAGCGGCTCGATTTCAGCCAGGCGTCGGCCATTGTAGGAAGACCAGAGCCGGAAGGGTCATGAGACCTTCGAAATGAACTCCTCGAACTTTCCTCCGGTTCGGCGCGGCAGACTATCTCGCTGATCGACAATCTCCATCTCGAATTCATGGCCAAGGGCTTTCTGCACAAGCCGGATAAACGCAGTCTTCTGATCGGGCGTCAGGGGTAGATCGGTAACGAAACGCACCGTTATCCGATCCACGGTCTCCTGAATCATCTGATATTGCCTGATCGGCGCGATGCTGCCGAAATCGTGGAAGCCGACCAGCGGCCAATGGCGATCGCCGTTCGGTTTCACCACCAGGTTCCGGCGTCGACCGAGGATCCTGTCGAGTTTCTCGAGCCCTCTGCCACACGAGCAGGGTTCACCGAGCTGGGCATAGTCGCCAATGTCGTAGCGAATGATCGGTGACGCCAGGTTGTGAAGGTCGGTGATGACAATTCTGCCGATCTGGCCAGGAACACAGGGCTGTCCCTCCTCATCGAGAATTTCCACAATCAACGATTCCGACATCACATGATAGCCACCGCCATCCGGGCATTGGATCGCGATCGCTCCGCATTCCTGTGATGAGTAACCGTCTACTATGGTAATGCCGGTATCGAGTTCGGCGACAGCCTGTCTCAGATCCTCCGGCAACGTCTCGCCAATCGACTTGATCCAGGCCAGCTTCTGCAGGCCGGTTCCTTCATCGCGCCACTTCTCAACCAGGCCTCTCAAATTGCTCGGATAAACGAGCAGCGTTTCTGGCTGGAACTTCCTGAGCAACTCGATTTGCCCGGCCAACGGCGTCCCGATCGGGATGGTCTGGGTAGCGCCCGTGCGATAGAGGAACGAGAAGGGCGCACCCCAGTTCGCGTGTTCCGCATAGGCGACCACCGTCGGTCGAATGATTGAGTAGGGTGCGTCGAAAGGGATCCGATGCCAGGCGTGACTACGCAACGTATAGGTGTGCCAGAATAATTGGGTGATGCCAGTCTTTTTGACCCGCACCGGCTCGCCGGTTGAACCGGATGTCTGAGTCTCACCGATCTCCCCCTGATCCGATGGTACGTCCGCACAGAAGAACTCGTTGCCCGCAGTCTGAATATCCCGCCGCGACAGCAAAGGCAGCCGTTGCAGGGACTCAATCGAACGAAACTCACCGACGCTGGTTCCGGAAGCCTCAATGTGTCCCGCGTAAAAACGGGAGTGGTCGGAGACAAACTGCAGAAGTTTTCTGAACTGGCGCATCTGCTGACGCTCGATCTGTTCCCGGCCCAACCACTGGGTTTCATTCAGCTCTGCGAACAACGCGGATATTTCCGCAGCCAGTCCAAGCCGGACGGCGGGCCACACGTGAGATCCACTGTTCGAGATCTTGAGGTTTTCACCGTTCACGAATGTCTCGCCACCGCCTTCTTGAGACTCTGTCAATGTTTCGCAGCACGTTTCGCCAGGACGATGGGACAGCGTTCCGCGAGGTCGTAGGTTCCGCTCGCCAGCCACTCGAACTCGTCGAATCCCAGCGCAAAGTGTTGCTCGAATTCCTGACGGTTCGGAAAACAAAGGGACATGCTCGATTGTTCGTAAACATCGATGGTATTGATGACCTCCAGGGACCAGCCGGTTTTTTCGGCGATCCTGTCGCGGTCGGGAAACAGCCGATTGAAGCTGGCAAGAATATCTACCGCTCTAACCGACGCACCAGATTGTTCCGCCAGACTCATTGCAATCTGCCACTTGAACGCATGAAAGTTGCCATGAGCCGCACTATCAATACTGAGCAAAAGGTCTTCGTCGGTAATAGGTTCATCCGGCCGCTCGAATACCCTGCACACGAATCTTCCACCATCGAGGAGTCGAGCCTTCAACACGCGCATGAGCCTCTCGATCTCGTCGGCAGATTGCAGCGCGTTGATGCACCCGTCGCCAACAACGGCCGAATACGGGCCGAAGGCATCATTCATATTCAACCAGTTTGCTTCGCGAACGGTCTGCGTCGACTTGGAAGGCTGCCATAACGCGCCAATCATTTCCTCACTCTTGTCCACGGCCGTCAGATGTTCAAACGCTTCGACCAGTTCCGGCGTGACCCCCAGCAACAGAACATTCGACGTTTCCCCGCCAACGGCAAGCGTGATGGCATCGACAACCTCTTGATTGGGCCGCAGCGGTGCTTCGAGCAGATGCCAACGAGCCTGATAGTCCTTCCAGTGATCTTTCATGGATTCCCTCTGAACACCGCCGATTCTACCCAGTAAGCAATCAGCACCGCACCACTTGTCGCCTTCAATGACCGGGTCGCTGACGACTCTCGCCCTGCGCATCGGCGTAGTACGGCTGCGATTCAGGGGCCAGGCGCTGGCCAAGAATGCTATCGGCCACTTTTTCCGCCACCATGATCGTCGGTGCGTTCAGATTGCCGTTGGTGATATGCGGAAATACCGAAGCATCGATCACCCGCAAATTGTCAATTCCATGCACCCGGCATTCAGCATCCACCACCGCCTCCGGATCCGTACCCATCCGACAGGTTCCGCACGGATGATAGGCGCTCTCGGCGTTGCTCCGGACGAACTCATCGATGGCCCGATCGCTGACTGTTTCCGAACCCGGCGCCAGTTCTTCGCCCCGGTAGTCATCGAATGCCGGCTGCGAAAAAATTTCCCGCGCCAACCGGATCGCGCT
>QIDL01000316.1 GCA_003228415.1 Gammaproteobacteria bacterium
ACAACGCCCGCGACACGGCCCCGGGTACGGTGCGCACCTTCGGGCGGGCTGTATCACTCGAGGATTTCGAGTCACTCGCCCTGACATCGGGACTGGTCAGCAAGGCGCACGCAACATGGGTGTGGCTAAAACTCGAAAAGGCTGTCCACCTCACGGTCGCCGGATCTGGTGGCGTCATGTTTTCCATCGAATCCATGAAAATGTTGTACAGCGCTTTAACTGCGGCACGCGATCCCAACCGTATGCTTATGTTGTCCAATCTGGTGCGTATACCGATTGTTGTGCATGCAAAATTATTGCGTGACAAGGCATTCGAGGCCGACGATGTACTGGCAGCGGCACGCACAGCGCTTACAGACCACTTTGATTTTGATGCAATGTCGCTCGGGCGTGCGGTATACGCGAGTGATATCTACGCCGCGCTTCAGGCCGCAATGGGTGTGCAGGCCGTTGACCTTGACCTTCTTCACCTCAAACAACATTCGGACCTGAGCACTGCAGAGCGAGAGGTGCGGGAGGTGACCACAGATGCGGTGCAGGCGCACATCCGAATCTTTTCAGCCCGTCCAACACCTGCTGATCCAAACCTGATCGATCGCTACGCGAAGGCCGGATTCGAGGCGGGGAAAACGCCGGCTGTGCTCGCCGCGGAGCAAGCCTATCTCGAGGATCCAGTAGCTGACATCAACCTGACGGTCGTGGAGATGCTCTGATATGGCTTACTCGAACGCGTCACAGGATAAACTCTACGGATTGTTGCCAGCGTACGTTCGTGAGCGCGATGTCGCTGAAGGCGAGCCGCTGAGGGCGCTGTTGCGCCTGATTGAAAAACAGGCCGATGCGATCGATGAAGACATCGGTCAGCTTCACAATAACGCCTTTGTCGAAACCTGCGAACCCTGGGTCGTGCCTTATATCGGGGACCTGGTTGGTACTACACCTTTGTTTGATGAAAGCCGCGTGCGTGATGGCGACACGGCCCACGAACTGTTTCCGGATCTCGAAGGCCCCAGCCTTCGCCCGCCTCTGGTCATCCGTAACCGGGCGGACGTTGCCAAGACTATTTATTACCGGCGGCGTAAGGGTACGCTGCCCATGCTCGAGGAGTTGGCTCGGGATGTTACCGGATGGGCCGCCCATGCCGTGGAGTTCTTCGAACTGCTTGGCTGGACGCAGTGGGTGCGGAATCACCTGCGGATGCACGCGGTGCGCACACCCGATGTGCGTTCGGTCGAGCGTATGGGACGCCTCGACCGCGCGTTTGACGAAATTTGTCACACTGTCGATGTGCGGCCAATCAGCCAGTTCGAGGGCTGGCACAACATCCGGAATATCGGGTTTTTTCTTTGGCGCCTTGGTGCCTACCGGATGGAAGCGGTGGCGGCGAGGCGGCTTGGCGGTGCCGCGGACTACCGCTATTATTTTAGTCCGCTTGGCAATGCTGCACCGCTGTTCAGCCGGATGCGTCGCGAGGGTGATGAAGCCGGACTTGCCACGGAATTGCACGTCCCACAGCCGATCCGTCCGGCATACTTCTACGAGGATCTGCGTACCTATCAGGAACTGCCGGCCCCACGGCCCGGGTTTACGGAGTTCTACGGACTGTTCAACACCGTGGCAGGTTTCAACCTGGCCCCGGCACCGAGCATCATGGTGCTGATCGACGGGAACCCGGTACCGCCAGACGATATTCGCTGTCGTGATCTGGAAAACTGGGGACAGCCACAGAACGATCTCGTTGGTATCGACGTCAGCAACGGGCGCCTTGCCCTGGGACCGGATCTGCTGCCGGCGAGCAGCGTCGAAGTGTACTCCCACTACGGGTTTCCTGCGGACCTGGGTGGAGGGCCTTATCGTCGACGCGCATGGCTGACCCGTCGTTCACTGGCCGAGGAGGTGTTCATCGTCAATGACACTGGCGATCCGGGTACATTCAGCACTATCGGTGCCGCACTTGCCGGGTGGGTGGCTCAGGGCCGACCGGATACTGTTATCCGCATCGGGGATAACCGAACCTACAATGAACCCATCAGTATCGAACCGGCAGACAGTCGTTTTATCAGCATCGAGTCAGCTGACGGTTTCCGGCCCCACCTGCAGCTCGATGGGCCGCTCACTGTTACCGGTAACCACGAAGATGCGACGCTAACACTGGGCGGCCTTCTCATCGAAGGCCGGGTTGAAATTGAAGGTTCACTGGGACGCCTGCGCTTGCTGCACACAACCCTGGTGCCCGGGGTGAGTATCGCTGAACCGGATCCGGATCTACCGCTACCGCCACCGGTAGTCCCGGAGCCGGCTGTCAGTGCAGCTGCGGTTGATGGCGGCGGGGATCCGGTCAATACCGAACTCAGGGTCGAAATGGCGTTCTCCATCGTTGGACCGCTGCGGTTACCGGATCACGCGGAGGGGGTGTTTGCCCTGGATTCAATTATTGATGGAGTAGGGGAGGACGCGATTGCGGGCGTTGGTGTGGCAGATGCCGTTGGACCACCGATACGCCTGGAGCGTGTCACCGTCCGCGGCGCGACGCGTGTGCGTGAGATATTGCTTGCCTCTGAGGTAATCTTCGACGGTTTGGTTGCCACCGGGCGCATCCAGGTGGGATGCGTACGCTTCTCCTATGTTGAACCGGTGTCGCGTACACCACGGCGCTACCGCTGCCAGCCGGATTTGGCAGAGCGCAGAGCGATTAAGGCAGCCGAGGCTGTATCCGGGCCCCTTTCCGTTGCCGAGGAGGATGACATTCGTGAGCGGGTTCGCCGCCGTGTCAAACCCGAGTACACGAGCGAGGCCTACGGTCAGCCCGCCTATCTGCAACTTTCGCTTGGAACGCCGGTGGAGATCACCGCAGGGGCCGAGGACGGATCAGAAATGGGCGTGTATGCCCATCTCAAACAACCTCAGCGTGAAGCCAACCTGAGAATCCGGCTCAACGAGTATCTGCCGTTTGGACTGGAAGCAGGGATTAATTATGTATCGTAAGGACGGTCGAAAGTCTAACGCAAGATAAGGAGCAAGGGCTATGGCAGGCGATTATACGAGATTCACTTTCGATCACCGCAAGCGGTATTCAGGTGTGCTCATGCAGCAGGGGCGTGTGCAGCTTGATGCCGATTGGAACGAGGCCGTTGACATATTAAAACGTCGCGTTCGAACCCTGGCGCTCGATACTTTTGGCCCGGTGGGACTGCCAGTACTGACAACGCCCGACGCATTTTTAATTGATTTTAGTGCAGGACCTCCCGGTGACCTGTCCATCGAATCCGGCAGGATTTACGTCGAGGGCTGGATCGCCGAACTGTTTGCAGAAGAGGCGGCGACCTACTTGAACCAGCCGTATTTGCCGGATCCTCAGCCTTTGCCGGTGGCGGGGGGTGCCGCAGTTTATCTCGATGTGTGGGAGCGGGAAGTGACTTACATCGAGGATCCGGATATTCTCGACGTCGCGCTCGGCGGCGCCGACACCGCTACCCGTACGCAGACGGTTTGGCAGGTCAGGATTCAAGCGGTGCCTAACGCTGCCCAGTGTGACATGCCGGTTGGCGATCCACCCTCGGCCGGACGCCTTACCACGGAAGCTATCGCGCCA
>QIDL01000481.1 GCA_003228415.1 Gammaproteobacteria bacterium
CTGCCGGTTCGGGAATTTCGAGCCGGGATCGCCGAGGTGATCAAATATGGAATTATCGCCGATTCGGTATTTTTTGAGTGGTTGAAGGAGAATGCCAGCAAGCTGCTCGACTTCGATATCGATACGCTCGAGCATACGGTATCCCGATCCTGTGAGATCAAGGCGGCCATCGTTGCCGAGGATGAGCGTGAATCCGGCACGCGGGCTTTGTTGAACTACGGTCATACCTTCGGCCATGCCATCGAGTCGCTGACAGGTTATACGCAACTGTTGCACGGCGAAGCGGTTGCAATCGGCATGGTGATGGCGGCAGATCTGGCAGTAAGGATGCAGATTCTGTCGGCCGGTCAGGCTGGTCGGATCAAGGCGCTGATAGCCCGGTTCGGGCTTCCGGTGGAGCCACCCCAACTGGCTGAGGAGGCTTTCCTGGCTGCCATGGGGATGGATAAGAAGGTGCTGGATGGCAGCTTGCGTCTGGTTCTCGCGCCGTGTATCGGGCAGGCGTTCGTTACCGACGAGATTGATGGCGCGATGCTCAGGGAAACCTTGAAGGCTGGTATCGAGTTGTGTCGTGGCTGAAGGGGATCGGCCTTTTCTCGGATTGACACACAATCCATTCATAGAGCCCAAGCAGGGCTTTTTCGAGAAAGGCCATCGTAAGACGCACGTCGAGCAGTTACGCCACTTGAGCGAGTGGTCCAGGCGGGTGCTGCTGGTTACCGGACCGGATGAAGTAGGCAAAACCTCACTGTATCGTGAACTCGCGGCAACGCTGGAACCGTCGGTCAAGGCAGCGCGGATCAACGGATCTCTGATAGCGGCCAGTCGTGAGGTGTTATCGGCGATTGCTCAAGGTTTTGGCCTGGCGGTACCTGCAGGCGCCAACAGTCAGCTCCTCAAAGGGTTGCTGCTTGAACATATCGAGCACCAGACGTCCGTTGACCGAACGTGCCTGACGCTCATCGATGAGGCTCACCTGCTGGATCCCAGAACCATCGACGAGGTGATGGCCCTCGTTCACGAGTCTGCCATGCATCTGGTCCTTTTTGGCGAAGTCCGGATGGTGCCGATCGTTGAGCGGGCAGCCAGCAGCAAAGGCGTGGGCTGGCATGAGATTCGGCTGACGGGGTATGGCGATGCGGATGCCCGGGACTATCTGGAATGGCGATTCCAGCAGGCCAGATACAGAGGCCGCATCCCGTTCACCGATCAACAGATCAGAGAGATCGTCAAGTTATCGGAAGGGCTCCCTGGCAGGATTGATCAGATGGCCAACGTGCTGCTGATCAATCTCGAAAGCGGTGAGGCGATCGGTGAAGGCAGAGGATTTCCAGCAGTTCATGGGATACTACTGGTCCTGCTGCTGATCGGGTTCGGACTGGCGTACTTTCTGGTATTTGATGAACCGACGCCGCAACCTGAGCCGGTAACAGCGTCGGTTAGCGGGCACCCGGAGACAGTATCCGGCAATGAGGCGGACCAGGCGAACGATCTCGGCGCGGTTGCGGAAGGTCTCGTTGGGCTGATGGAAACGGGAACCGCGAACCAACCTTCATCAGACGCCGAAGCTCCGTCAAATGCTGACGTGCTGGCCGGTGTTACCGACGTTCTGGAGCAAGAGCCTTCAGCGTCCGGTAAAGAGCCCTCAGCGCGAGATAAAGAGCCTTCAGCGCAAGACCAGCAAGCGGTTGCGCGTGACCAGGCGTTACTTCCAGAACCAGAACTCACCGTTCCGGCTGCTCCCATGAGACGCGGCGGCGCCTGGCTGCTGGCTCAGGATCCCAACGACTTCACCCTGCAGCTGGTCACTCTCTCCACGCTCGAACGTGCCATCGCCTTCGTAGAGCAGCAGGCCAATCCGGAGCGATTCGCCATCTTTCAACTGCAACGTGATGGCCGGGTACTCCATGTGGTGTTGTTCGGCTTGTTTGCGACCCGGGAGGCGGCGCAGCGGGCGGCTGACAATCTGCCGCCGGAGGTTGGCAACGTGCAACCCTGGATTCGGCGCCTTGACGTGGTTCAGAGAGCCGCTAGAACCACCTCTCCTCAATGACCCGGTTTGTGAATGCCGTCCCGGTATCTGCCACGGGACTGCGTTAGCGTGCCCACAAGGAAGACCTGACAAAGAAGGTGTCTATGCGCTTCGCTATCCTCATTTCCTTGTCACTCTGGCTGCTCGGTGCTTGCGCGGGACGGCCAACGGTGAGCGAAAATCAGTGTGCGGCTGGTGACTGGCAGACGCTCGGATATCGGGACGCTGTCAACGGCTATCGCAGTTCCCGCCTGCTCGAGCATCAGGACGCCTGTGTGGAGTACGGTATCGTTCCCGATCGAGCCGCCTACATGTTTGGCTGGGACGATGGAGTTCAGGAATACTGTGAGCCCAACAATGCTTTCTCTGTGGGCGAACGCGGCTGGCAACACAACAATGTCTGTCCGGCCGGCCTGCGAGAGGGGTTCCTGCATGCCTACCAGGAAGGTCGATCCCTCTATCTGGCACGCTACGAACTGGCGAATCTCGAACAACACCTGGAACAGAATATTGCCGACCTGGCACAGGTCAAATCGCACATTGTTTCCGCGTTGGCAGCGCAGCTCGATTCGGGGCTGACGGCATCAGAACGCATCGAACTCGCGACCCGGGTGCAACGTCTATACGAGGAAAAACAACGGCTCAGTGCCGAAATTCCGCGGCTCGAGAATGAGTTGGCGATAAAATTCAGAGCACTGGACAGGCTCAACCAGTCGCTGGCGGCGGTGACCCACTAGCCAGGTGCTGACAAGCCAGCTGTTGTCAAGAATGGATGAGATCTGGCGATCTACGCCTGGCTTTGAGATCTATACGCCGATCTGATCTTCGAATTCGCCGAGTCTCGATTCCCACCATTCGAAAGAATTTGCAAGTAGAGGCGTCCTCAGATGAGGCTCCTTTTTCATGGGGGCGTCAGGGTAGTTGGGTGGAACCCATCAGGAACCGATCGATTTCCCGGGCGGCTTCACGGCCTTCGTTGATGGCGTGGACAACGAGTGACTGGCCGCGTCGGCAATCACCTGCAGCGAAGACCTTGTCAATATTGGTTCGGTAGGCGCCGTAGCTGGCCTGGTAGTTGGAGCGTTTATCGTAGCTAACGCCGAGGGCATCCGAAACCGGATGTTCCGGTCCCAGGAATCCCATGGACAGAAATACCAGATCGGCAGGCCATTCCCGCTCGCTATTCGGAATGTTTTCGAACCGGCCATCTGTCATCACGACGTCCACGGTTCGAACGGCTTTGAGATTGCCGTTGTCGTCCCCGACGAACTCGGTTGAGGAAATGGAGTAGATGCGCGGATCGCCACCAAACCGGTGCGCGGATTCCTCATGGCCGTAGTCGGTGCGGAAGATCCTGGGCCAGGTAGGCCAGGGGTTGTCGGCCGCTCGCTCAGTTGGGGGTTCTGGAAACAGTTCGAAATTCACCAGGCTCGCGCAGCCGTGCCTGAGCGAGGTGCCGATGCAATCCGTTCCCGTGTCGCCGCCACCAATGACGATGACATGCTTGTCCCTGGCCGATATGTAATCGCCATCGGTACACTTGCCGT
>QIDL01000180.1 GCA_003228415.1 Gammaproteobacteria bacterium
GTGGTTTTGGCTACGCGAAGGAGTACCACGTCGAGCGCTACTGGCGTGAGGCGCGCCTCATGCGGATCGCGCCGATCTCTCAGGAAATGATTCTCAACTATGTGACCGAGCATGTCCTGGGCCTGCCTCGGTCCTACTGACGCAACCGCTGGGGGTGGTCCGATTGGCCTCGACTCAGGCTCGGCGCCCCAGCTTCTTGCGCTTGTGCTCTACGTAGTCGACCAGGATGTACTCACCCAGCTTGTCCGGTGAGGTGTAGAACACCCGACCACCGTTGATTCGCGCCACCTCGTCCATGAATGCCTTCAGGTAGTAGCTCGATTCGAGCATGAAGGTGTTGATCGCGATGCCGCGAGTGGTGCAGTGCTTCACTGCCTTGAAGGTCGCCCGGATAGTCTCGGGTGTGGCCGGGTAGGCAAACTGGGCCTGGCCGTTTTCCAGGTGCGCCGTGGGCTCACCATCCGAGATCATGATGATCTGTCGGGTCCCGCCGGTGTGCTTTGCGAGCAGTTTCTCGGCGAGCAGCAAGGCATGCTGCATGTTGGTGCCGAGCACGTACTCGTCCCATTGCAGATAAGGGAGATCGACGGGTTTGAGTTCCTTGGCGTAGGCGGCGAAACCGATAATGTAGAAGCTGTCTTTCGGATACTGGGTGGTGATCAGATTGTGCAGTGCCAAGGCAACTTTTTTGGCTGCCTGAAAAGAGCCTCTGAGCGCCATGGACCATGACAGGTCCACCAGCATGGCGGTGGCGGTCGAGGTGATCGTCTCGCTGCGATAGATCTCGAAATCGTCCGGATGCAGTTGTACGGGCGTCTGCGGCCCGGCTCGATCGATGGCGTTTCTGATGGTGCGCGGCAGATGAACGTGAAACGGGTCGCCGTACTCGTAAGGCTTCGTTTGCTCCAGGCGCTCGCCGAAGCGGCCTTCCTCCGGGACGGCATGATTGCCGAGGCTTTGGTGTTTCAGCCGGTCGTAGATCTCGCCGAGGGCTTTCTGCCCGATCATGCGCGAACCCCGCGGGGTCAGCTCCCAGCGATCGTCTCCGGCCGGACGGATGTAGCCGGCGTCTTCCAGTGCTTTGAGGAGTTCGTTGAGCTTGTCCAGATCTTCCGCCGCTTGTTCCCCCATGAGATCGCTTAGCAGGTCTTTGTCGATCCGATCCACGTCACCGCCTCGCTCTGCGCGTGTTACCTGGTCAATCAGTTCGTCGAGTTGCTGCATCTCGTTCATCAACTCCATGGCGGCATTGAGATCGAGCTTTTCATCGCCGCCGAAGCGATACTGATTGCCGTCGGGGTTGAGAAAATCCATTTCCTTGGCGAGCTTGAGAAGTTCGGCATTGAGTTCCGGATCGTTGAACTTGTTGCCGAGCAGCGACTGCAGCTGTTGCTGCTGTTCCGGTGAGAGGCTGTTCAGAAGCGATTGCGCCGCCTGCATCTGCTGACGCATCTGTTCCAGCAGTTCATCGAGACTCTGGGGTGGGTTGTCGCCGAACATGTCGCCGAACTTTTTCATGAAGTCCTCGAATCCCGGATCCTCACCTGAAATCTTCTTCACCAGCATGTCGTTCAGAGCCTTCATCATGTCCTTCATGCGCTCCATGTCGCCGTCGGACAGATTGTTGACCATGTTTTCGATGTTGTTGAAGAACGTGTTGGCCATGGCTTTGCGCAGGTCGTTCAGAAGCTCGAGAAATTTGCGCTGTGCGTCCGGATTCAAGAACTCATATTTTTCGAGTTCCCTTACCTGCCCGGCCACATCACCGGGAAGTTCTTTGAGAATTTCCTGATTGCGTTCGGCTATGTTTTTCAGCAGATCACCCGAGAAGTCGTCGCTGTCCCTGGTGAGCCAGTCATGGATCCGTTCCTGCTCCATCTCGAGGATCTCGTCGAGCCGCTCGCGAAACTCATCGAAGATACTGGAAAGATCAAACTGCTCCAGTCGTTCGCGCTTTTTGTCGCGTAGCTGTTTGAGCAGATCCCGGAGCCCCTGCATGTAGCCGCCCTGCGGAATCTGCATGCCGCGCGACATGAGATTGCGCATCGCCCAGCGCAGGTCGCCATACTCCATCAGATCATCGGCCAGGGCTTCGAGGATCTTGTCGGGATCCAGCGGCAACTGCTGGGAGCCGTCCCAGGCTGAAAATCGATGTTTTGGCTTGGGGTGGTGCATGTTTTTCGGGTTAACCCGTGTAGGTGGCTACGCCTGCGTGATCGAACTTGTTTAAGAGTTTGTGCAGATGCAAGCCTTCCAGGATGAATTCGATGACGGTGGCCCGCATGCCCTCGCTGACAGCGTCCCGGTCTGGAAAAATATCGTTGAGTGAGGGGATCCGCTCGGCGATTGCCGCGTAGTCGTTCATCGGCGCTGCCTCTCCGGTGTCCACGCTGAGACCGTCATTGAAGGCCATTGCAATCGGCTCCAGATCGTTGACATCGTAACGTCGGTCGAATACGGCCTTGACCGCACTCTGGATGATTCGCTGAGTGATCTTGTCTTCCTGGCCTTCCTCCATGGCTTCGAACTCGATTTTACCCTGGAGCGAAGGGATGAGATATTCCAGGTCGGATATTCGCGGGACCACCTCTGCTTCGTCGAGCCGCAAGGCTCGCCGAAACGCGTTGGCCACCAGAGCCTCGTAGTTCGAAATCGATGCGCGTACCGACACTCCGGAGCGCTGGTTGATATCGGGCGAGCTACGGGCATGGTGGGTAATTTCCGCGACGATTTCTTTCATGAAATCCGGCACGCTCAGGTGGTAATCGCCAAGATCCAGCACCGAGGCTTCCTGGTCCATGATGGCGATTTCGTGTTCGATGTCGAGCGGGTAATGCGTCCGAATCTGAGCGCCGTAGCGATCTTTCAGCGGCGTGATGATGCGGCCGCGATTGGTGTAATCCTCGGGGTTGGCGGTAGCGACGATAAAGACATCCAGCGGCAGGCGGATCTTATGGCCGCGAATCTGCACGTCTCGCTCCTCGAGTAGATTGAGCAAGCCTACCTGAATGCGCTCGGCCAGATCGGGCAACTCGTTGATGGCGAAAATGCCGCGGTTCACGCGAGGTACCAGGCCGTAGTGCAGGGTCAGCTCATCGGAAAGGTAACGACCTTCCGCCACCTTGATCGGATCCACCTCACCGATCAGATCGGCGATGGTGATATCGGGCGTCGCGAGCTTTTCTGCGAAGCGCTCGTCGCGATGCAGCCATTGAACAGCCGCGGCATCCCCTTGTTCCGCCATGATCGCCTTGCCTTCGGCAGTGATCGGCTGGTACGGGTTCTCGGGAATCTCGGTACCTTCGATGACGGGCGTGTACTCATCGAGCAGGCGGGTAAGACTTCGCACGATGCGGGACTTGGCCTGGCCACGCTCACCGAGAAAAATCACGTCCTGATTGCCGAGAATCGCGTTGGTCAATTGCGGAATGACGGTGTCGTCGAATCCTATCAACCCCGGAAACAGAGGCAGTCTGTCACGCAGACGATTGATCAGATTCCTGCGGATTTCGGCCTTTACCGGTAACACCTGGTAGCCGGAAGCCTTCAATTCGCCAAACGTCTGCGGCAGGT
>QIDL01000454.1 GCA_003228415.1 Gammaproteobacteria bacterium
CCGCTGCGGGTGTGCCTTCGATACGCAAACCCGCAGTCGTGGGGCCGATGGCGGTGTCCTGTTCCATCACGTCCACCGGCAAAGCGATGAATACCGGTCCGCAGGGAGGTTCGTTGGCGATCTTGAACGCTCGTTGCAGTAACGGTCCCAGTTCATCGGCGCTATGGGGCTCGGCGCTGAATTTGGTCACTGGCCTGGCCATGGCGACCAGATCGTGGGACAGCAGCGGGTTGTCGAAGCGCATCCGGGTATCCTGCTGACCGGCTGTCACGATCAGGGGAGAACACGCTTTCAGTGCGCCGTAAATCATGCCGATGGCATTGCCGAGTCCGGGTGCGACGTGAAGGTTTGCAACCGCCGTCCTGGAAGTTGCCTGGGCGTGAAAACTCGCAGCGCATACCGCGACCCCTTCGTGCAGCGCCACGTAATAGGGTATCTGAGGGTAGTCGATGAGCCGGTCGAGGAGAGGGTTCTCGGTGGTACCCGGGTTACCGAATATGCAGTCGACGCCGTGCAGCAGCAGCGACTCCATGAAGACCTGACCACCTCTCATTGCGCGCTCCTGATTGAATTGTTGTGGCATGGATTGTAGGCCGGTGAGCATGTCGATCCCAGGGTGCTCCCGGGCATGCCATAACTATTGGAAGTATTCGCCTGAGCCCCGCCTTCAGGCATAATCCCCCGATCGGCAACAACCTGGTGGGGGATGACATGCGATTGCGTTGGTCTCACGCCCTGGCATGTGCGCCAACCGCAGGCGAAACCCTGGGACATCAACAAGAGCAACGACGAAGTGATTGAAGAGACGCGCGCGACGTTTGAAAACGAACCGGGTTTTTCTCCCATCGAAGAATTCTACAGATCACACAGTCAGGCGTTGAGCGAATAGCTCGAGCCATGAATTCTCACCGTCCGCGAGTCGTATTGACCCGCCGCTGGCCGGCGGCGGTGGAATCCGTGCTTGCCGAAGACTTCGATGTCAGCATCAACGAACACGACATACCCTTTTCCGAGCATGGACTGCGCGATGCGCTCAGATCAGCAGATGTGCTGTGTCCGACGGTCACCGACTCGCTGGATGCTTCGTTGTTCGATGATCCGGCAGTGCGGGTGAAACTCATCGCCAACTTCGGAGTGGGTTTCAACCACATTGACGTTGTGGCCGCCACCGGTCGAGACATCCTCGTGACCAATACACCGGGCGTGCTCACCGAGTGCACGGCCGACCTGACAATGACGTTGCTGCTCATGACCGCTCGGCGCGCCGGTGAAGGTGAGCGGGAGCTCAGGGCCGGTGAATGGTCGGGCTGGCGGCCGACTCATCTACTTGGTACCAGGGTCACGGGCAAAACGATCGGCATAATCGGAGCGGGGCGAATAGGCCTTGCCACCGCACGACGCGCCCATCATGGTTTCGGAATGAAGGTAATGCTCTACAATCGCTCGAAAGTCGCGGCCGATGTGATGGCGGAGCTGGGCGCCGAATGCTGCGATCTGGAAAGCCTGCTGTCGCGGGCGGATTTTGTTTCCCTGCACTGTCCTTCCACGCCGGAAACACGTCATCTGATCAACGCCGAACGCTTGTCGGCCATGCAACCGCATGCCATATTGATCAACACCGCCCGGGGTGATGTGGTGGATGAATCGGCTCTGGTCGAGGCCCTGAAAAACCGGGCCATTGGCGGAGCGGGACTCGATGTCTTCGAACGGGAGCCACAGGTTTTTCGCGGCCTGATGGCGTTGCCGAAGGTGGTGTTGCTACCCCATATGGGTAGTGGAACCGAGGAGACCAGGGTGGCGATGGGACTGTGTGCTGTGGACAACATACGGGCATTCTTTGCCAGCAGACCGCCACCTGATCGAGTGGACGCAATCCAGCCATGAGCGACAGCCTGACAGAAAACGTCAAGCACATGGGTGGCTGTGCCTGTGGTGAAATCAGATACGGATTTTATGAGCCGAAGATCGCTCAGGTAGCCTGTCACTGTCGGGCCTGCCAGTACGCTGCGGGCGGCGGGCCGTCTTATGTCATCTCGGTTCGACGGGACGTGTTTCGCGTCACCAAAGGCATCCCTCAGGAATTCAGCACCCTGTCCGAGTCAGGTAACCATGTTACGCGCACCTTCTGCGGAAACTGCGGCAGCCCCCTGTACGCCTACAACGACGCCCACCCCGAATTCTGTGCCATCAAGGTCGGCAGCCTGGACGAACCTGGAAACTACAAACCGCGCCTGCACGTCTGGCTGAGCGAAGCACAGCGGTGGCACAAACGGGGATTGTTCACCGTGCCTTTCAGACGCAATCCTCCAATGGGTCCTCCAACAGGCAAAGAATCGTGAGCGGGGTAGGCGAATACTTTTCGAGCATTTTTGGCAAGTCTCCATTCAGACCGATTCAGGAACACATGGGTCTGTGTGTGAATGCGGCTGAGGAAGTCGTCAATCTCGTGACCGCGACCATGGCGTCCGACTATGCCGAAGTAGAACGTTTGCAGAGGTTGATTTCTTCGCTCGAGGGGCAGGCGGACGAGTTGAAACGGGAGATCCGTATGAACCTGCCGCGTGGATTTCTGCTGCCGGTTGCCAGGGCCGACGTGCTCGACCTGCTGACCCGCCAGGACAAGATCGCCAACCACTCCGAGGATATCGCCGGACTGATACTCGGCCGGCAGATGGCATTCCCGGAAGAATTGAAGGTGCAAATGGACCATTACACCCGCGTGTCGGTGAGCGCCTGTAATCTGGCGCTTGATGTGGTCAACGAGATTGATGAGTTGATCGAATCGAGCTTTACGGGCAAAGAAGCGAGGCGAGTTGTCGAGATGATAGCGGCGGTGGAGCTTCGGGAACGAGAAAGCGACAAGCTCCAGGTGGACCTGCGCCGTGCTCTATTTCAGATTGAAAAGAATCTGGGTGCGGTAGATGTGATGTTCCTCTATGCAGTCATTGACCTGGTTGGAGATCTGGCCGACATCGCCGAACGGGTCGGCCATCGAGTGCAGATGATGTTGGCGAAATAGCTGTATGGATCACACTACCGTTCTGTTGATTCTTGCTCTCGTTTTCGGGTTGTACATGGCCTGGGGCATTGGCGCCAACGACGTGGCGAATGCCATGGCGACTTCAGTGGGCTCGAAGGCCATTACCGTAAAGCAGGCAATCCTGATTGCCGCCATCTTCGAGTTTCTCGGCGCATTTCTTGCCGGAGGTGAAGTTACCGCAACCATTCGTAAAGGCATCATCGATGCGGATCTGATCACGGATTCGGATGTTTTGCTGTATGGGATGTTGTCGTCACTGCTCGCGGCGGCAGTGTGGCTGACGATAGCGTCCCGCTACGGCTGGCCGGTCTCGACCACCCACTCCATCGTTGGTGCGATCGTTGGATTTACCGCGGTGGCGGTTGGTGTGGACGCGATTTACGTCGCTAAGGTGGGATCCATTGTCGCCAGTTGGGTCGTTTCTCCCGTCCTCGCCGGTGCGGTTTCATTCATAGTGATGCTTTCCGTACAGAGATTGATTTTCGATCGGGAGGATGCCGAAAAAGCAGCGCGGCGATATGTTCCCGGATAC
>QIDL01000457.1 GCA_003228415.1 Gammaproteobacteria bacterium
ATAGAGGCTATATCGACTACCAATGGTTCGATCAACTGAATCGCTCGGAAATCTACTTCGTCACTCGTGCGAAGAAAAACATGAGATACGCCGTCAGAGATCGCAAACCTGTGGTTCGTGGTCAAGGAATCACCTCTGATCAGACCATTGTGTTGACGAGCCTTCGCGGTCAGTCTTACCCCGACACGCTTCGGCGAGTGGGGTACCAGGACCAGCAGTGGGGTAGAATACAGTTTCTGATGCAAGTTTTGCGCGTGATACGCGAATATAGACCGCGGTTGGTCAGACAGAGAATCTAATGTTTGATCGTGACACTCCTCCGGATAGAGCTAATGAGTTGGTACAACGTATCTTTGCATCGGACCTTCCGGACTATGTGATCTCAGAGCTGAATTTCGCCTGATTCGTGCAGGGCATGATGTTTGACTTATCCAGTTATGCTTCCGAGCTAATAGAGAGTCTCGATAGTTATCGCAAAACCAAGAACATAGACTGACATTCGCTCATTACCGGGGATTCATGCATGAGCACTACAAATCGGAAGGACATCGCAGAAAGACTGCATTCAAGGGAGTAGCGCGCGGGAGCTTCATCCAGATAGATAGTGTGGCGCACCGGCGTACTGAAGTTGCGCCCTGGAGGATAACCATCGATGGATTTACTGGTTCGTGGCGGCATCGTCGTAACAACAGGCGGTAGAGCGCAGGTTGACGTTGGAATTGACAAAGGCAGAGTTGTCCAGATGGGTGGCGAGATGTCCGCTTCTTCTGAGATTGATGCGTCAGGACATTTCATCACACCAGGTGGTGTCGACCCTCATGTTCATCTGACACCTCCCACCCGACAGGCGGATGGATGGAAGTGGTCCGACGACTTTGAGTCTGGTACTCGCGCCGCCCTCGCTGGCGGTATTACCACAGTCGGTAATATGAGTTTTCCGGATCGCGATGAAACGATGGCAGATGCCATCGCTCGCGATGATGCCGAAGCGGATGAGTTCGCCATCGCCGACTACTTCCTTCATCCGGTATTGACGCATCCAAGCGAAGAGAATCTGGCCAGCATCGCCACGCTTCATGCCGAGGGCCACACGTCGATCAAGTTCTTTCTATCTTTTCCAGGCTTTGATCGTCATGTGCCGGAGTTTCTGCAGGCGATGCGCATGGTTAAGCAGGCCGGTGGAATTGCGCTCATCCACTGTGAAGATGCAGCGATCATAGATTGTTGCTGCACTCTGCTTCGTGAGGCGGGGACGTTGACACCAGATTACTACGCGGAAGCGAGGCCACTGCAGGCCGAAGTCGTATCTACCTACCGCGCGGTGGGATTCTGCGAAACCACTGACTGCCCCATCTACGTTGTTCATCTTGCCAGCGCCAGAGCACTGGCGGCTTGTCATGACGGGCGCAGTCGCGGAGTGCCGGTTTTTGTTGAAACCAGGCCGATGTATCTACACCTTACACGGCGACGTCTGGAAGACGAAGACGGGGCAAAATACGCAGGTGCGCCACCATTGCGTGAGCAATCCGATGTGGATGCGATGTGGGCTGCGCTGGCGTTTGGCAACATCGATACGCTGGCCACAGACCACGCCCCCTGGTCGTTGGCAGACAAACTCGATCCCGCACTTGATGCGACCAACTTGAGGCAGGGGGTGGCTGATCTTGAAACAAGTCTACCTATGCTCTATTCCACGGGCGTCTTAACCGGTCGCATCAGCCTCGAACAATTTGTTGCGGTCACATCAACCAATCCCGCGAAGCTTTTTGGTCTTTATCCTCAAAAAGGCACCCTCAGCGTTGGCAGCGATGCGGACCTGGTCATCTGGGACGAGCAGGAAACAAGAACCATCGACGGCGCTGCGATGCACAGCCGTTCGGATTACTCGCCCTATGATGGCGCGGAAGTAACAGGATGGCCCATGGTAACGATCAGCCGGGGGGAGGTGGTCGCAGAAGGGCGTGATGTTGTCGGTAAGCCCGGCAGGGGCTGTTTGATCCGGCGGGGCCCCCATAGAGCGATCTGATTGTTCCGTGCCTGGCTGGGTGCGGATGTGGTCGAGGTCGAGCCGCCGGAGACCGGTGGTCCGGGTCGTGGTGGGTTCGGCACTGCCGATTCGTGGGCTCGAGAAAGGCTTGACATATATCCGTCCATAGGGGGATGATTTGTCACATGAAGCCCAAGTCGCTGATCCTCGATCTGCTCTCTGCCAGCGATCCCCTCCCGCTTCCCGTCGCGAGTTTTCTGGAAGCCGGGAGCGTATTCAGCCTGAAACCGAACACGCTCCGGGTCACCCTCGGGCGCCTCGTTGCCGGTGGCACCCTCGACGCCGAGGGAACCGGGGGCAAGCGGCGCTACACCCTTTCCTCCCGCAGCCGGGTTCTCAACCACCACATCCTCGAAGCCCAATCGCTGCGCGCGCAACCCTGGCAGGGCGATTGGATCTCGATGTTCGCCTGGGCGCCGGGGGCCGGACGGGCGGCGCGCGATCGCTTACGCGTGGCGCTGCGGGTGCTCAAGCTCGTTAACCTTCAGCCCGGCGTCTGGGTTCGCCCCGACAACCTCGACCTTTCCCCCGAGAAGGTGCTCGCGGAGTTCGGCTTCACCAGGGACGTTCTCTGGATGCGCGGCGCACTCGCGCACGGACTCGACGACGCCGCGCTGACCGCAGAGCTTTTCGACGTCGCTCGACACGCAAAGGCCATCCATCGTGCCTGCCGCGATCTCAGTGTCAGCATGGCGCGTCTCGATCGCCTGAGCCCCAAGCGAGCACTCGCCGAAACCTTTGCCGTAGGGGGGCGAGCCGTCCGGGTGATGTTCGAGGATCCCCTTCTGCCGACCGCGCTGCTCCCGACAACGTGGCGCGGCGATGAGCTTCGAGAATTGTTCGCTGAGTACGATCGCATCGGCCGCCTGCACTGGCGCAACGCCCTCGGCGTCCCTTTCGGAGACAGCCCGGCACCCGCCATCGGCGCAAGAAGCCACTCGAAAAGCGGGACCATTCCCTTTCTCTCTACGGTCCCTTCATGAAGAAACCAGCCCGAGAAAGGGGTCTATCCCCTTTATAAGGAGAAACCATGAAACCCTACTAACAAATGGACGGGGCCATCGGCCACAACTGGTACACGCTCGATCCGAACCTGGAATTCCAGATGGACCGCTACGTCGCTCCAGAAGACCGTGCCTGGGTCGAGACGAAGATGACCGAGATGGGCGAACTCATGGGAACCGTCGTCGCGGCCAATGCCGAGATCACCGACAAGAATCCGCCGCAGCTGGTGCGCTGGGATAAGCGGGGCGAGGAGTCCAATCAGGTGGTACACCATCCCACCGCCCTCGACACCAAGCGCCGGCTCTGGAAGGCCGCCTTCCTCGGCCTCCCGTGGAGCGACGAAGCTAGAGCGCGGGGCCGTACTGCCCCGGAAAGCCTCATGCAGGGCTTCCGCTATTTGCTCAACCAGGCCGAGACGGGCATGGCCTGCTCCGTGGGTATGACGAACGGCGTTCTCCGCCTCGTGGAGCGTTACGGGGATGAAGCAACGAAGAAGCATTTCATTCCGAAGCTCACCGCC
>QIDL01000144.1 GCA_003228415.1 Gammaproteobacteria bacterium
TTCAACGTCGAGGACGCGAACACCCACGATCCGTACGCCACCGATAACCTCAAACGCCCCGGGCGCACCGACCAGGGCGGCTGGAGCTGGCTTGAGAAATGTTGTTTCCAGCCTGAACCTCCGCTGCGTTAGTGCGCCAGCGTCCCGGACGAACTCCACGAAATCGAGCCCGTTGAGCGGATGCGTTGGCGCAAGCAGATCGCCGGAGCGTCGCTCGTCTTCGCACCAGATCTGGTCGTTACGCGACATCACCATGGTTTCAAACTCCGGGCCCTGCCGGGATCGGAAGGCGGAACAGATCCTCGCGGACCTCACCGGTGTCGCGTCGCTGGTAAACCACCGTAACCTCCAGAGCTGCCTCCCGGATCTCAACTGCAACCTTCTCGACCGATACCACCGGATCGAGCCAACGGATCAGTGCACCGTGCACAAGCTGCTGTGTCGCCGCAGCAAGTGCATCCGATGCCGGGGCAAAAACGAGCTGTTTCAGACCACAACCGAACTCGGGCCGATTGACACGTTCGCCGGGGCTGGTAAACAACACCTGGTAGATGAGATCCCTGACATGTTCGTTGTCATTCGTCGTCGCTGTGCGACCGTTGGCATCTATGGCGAAGGCAAAGTCGAGATATGTCGCGTCAGCTTCCATTTCAGAGCGTTCCATCGATATCGAACTGCGGATTGACGGTAGTCCCTGCACCAGATGGGACGAAAATGTCGATCGCATTCCGGTTGTCGTTCAGATGCTTGACAACCGCACGTGCAATGGCAACAAACAGGCGCCTCCGGTCACGCACCTCGCGGTCATTTATGTCTGTCGGCAAGGTCTGGAGCCCGTCGATCGTGAGCAGGCGATTAAGTTGCGCTTCGATCTCTTCTGCCATGGAATTCGCATACTGCGAATAGTCGTTGGCCGTTGCAGTAAAGTCGCCGGGTTTTATTTTATTGGGCATCGTGTATTCCCCACAGGTGGTTATTCCAACAATACCTTCACCGACAGCAGCGTTGGATTCGGTGGCGGCATGGGCGCAACCGGCGGCGCCGGCGTCACCGGCAGGAAACCGCCGGCCAGCTCGCCCGGATGAACGTGAGCGTTGAATAAGGTAACCAGTTGCGCCAAGTAGGCGACCAGCTGGTCACCAAGAACTGCAGGATGCGCAGCCGACTGGCTACCTTCCTGGATCAGCGGTCCCTCGAGCACCACGCGCGCCAAGCCTTTCACAGTGACTGTGCCGGTCGGAACGTTGACCTCCACCAGGTTGACACCTGCGGCATCGGACAGCGTTACAGTTTGTGCCGCGTCGTCGAGCACGGCGGTAAGTCCGAAGTCCGAACGCCAGATCTTGGTTGTCGGCAGACTCGGCGAGCCCGGCGGCTTCATTGGCACCTCACCGGCCCCCCAGTAGCAGCCGGACCAGATCGGACGGGACACATCACCGCCTTCGAATTCGACCCATACACCGGCACCAATGGGTGGTACGGAGAAAAACCCTGCCCCGGTTCCCGCATAAGGCGCACAGGGTGTCGCCCAGCCGGTTGGCACCTCGCCCAGAACTTCCGGCACCGTTGCCTGCACCCGGCCCAGGTTCATTGGATCGACGTTATTCAGTACCACACCGCGATATTTTCCCAGTACACGTTCACGTGTCTCGATATCACCTTCACACTCAGCACTCTCTTGAGTCATCTCTCCCCCTTTATGGAACCGCAGCCAACGGATCGATAAACACCTCGGCACCCGTTAACCCGACGGCGTTGCGCCACGCCGAGAAGCGTTGCGTATACCCATCTCTTGAAATGTTGTGGCTGACGCTGGATACGTAGTAGAGACCGCTCATTTGCCTGCCGGCCCCGCGCACCAGCACCGGCAATCCCGCGAGTAGCGGACGGTTGTACTTGAGGCCATCAACCTCACCATCGGCCTGGATCGCCCGGCTCGACTCGGACGCCCGCGCCATGGCCTGAGCCTGAGCCTCTGCCGGGCTGGCTGCATCGGTACAGGCCGGCCGTTCAATGGGTGGCGGGACGATACGCGCCAACGCAGGTTCCAAACCCATCGGTATCTCGGTCCCCACCGGCCCAAGCGCAGGGATCGGTGCTCGCGTCCTCGGTTCGGAGGACAAACCCACCACCGACGTTGGCCGAAGCATGTCATTCTTCACATTGAAATCCACCAGATTGGTTTGCGTTCCGAAATCGATTGACAACACGCCCTGGGGCGGGACCGTTATCAATGGTGGGTGAAAATGTCCCAGGTCGATTCCGGCCAGCGGGTCTGGCTGAATATAAAACTCATAGGCGTTGCGCCTGGCAAGCTGGCCGAGGTAAACCGCGTCATTTGCCCGCTGGGTTGTGGTGGTATCAGCTACTGTGCGCAGGGGTGGGGTTGGTAACACCGTTGGCCCGATCCCGTACTTGCCGAATAGCGCGGTGGCAACACCGCTATCCGGCATATTTGGCCAGATGAATGGCTGTTGTATGTGCGTCATCAAGGTACCGAGCGCATCCATCCCGACGACCTCCAGTGTCGAGGCGCCAGGGTCATTGCGTGCGCCCAGCCGGGCGTCCTTGATGTACCCGTTGATCAGCGTCTGCGGAAGACCAAGTCCCGCCGATATGCTGATACGTATCGGTACCAGCGGGCGAAAGATATCGATCGCCATCGCGTCGTAGTCGCCGAAGAGATTGCGGCTGAGATCGAAGTTCATCCGAAAGATTGACGCCTGACCGACTGTTGTTTCCACCTCGATATCCCGAAGCGCGTGCGTAAACAGCGCCGGCAATGGTGCAAACCCCACCTGAATAACAAAATACGAGGGGATCAATCCCACTGCATTTATCCTCCCGAACCCGGCGCCGGGATGCGGATGCGTCGACCCGGTATCCTGGTCAGATCCACCGGACGCTGCGCACGATTGGCATCACATAAGCGCCAGAACTGTTCCGGGTCACCCACGAGGCGAAATGCCAACAGATCGGGTCGATCATCCTGCCGCACGGCCTCACGCAACGCTCCTTGCACCTGCGGAATAAACCGCATGCGTTTGTAGCGATACGTACGCCCCGAAGCATCAGTTAATTCAGCGTCCTGGATGTACTCGTAGCGACTCCCGCGGAAGAACATACGTACTCTCCTTTATAGTGGAAGCAGACCCTGGATCCCGGTTTTTTCACCCAGCGTATTCATTGCAGCCAGCACTTCCTTTTGGGTAAAGGATGCCATATACACCCAGTAACCCGGGTTCGTTACATCCAGGTCCCGGTAGGTAAGCACATTGAGCGATAACTCTGCGCTGGCACGAATCGGGTCGAGCTTCTGATCAAACGCCTGCTCTTTAATCGACAGGCTTTTAACCTGTACCGGTAGTACCCGTTTGGACCCCCAGATGAGCAACGCAAGCGGTGCCTGCTCGCCCAATATGAACGCGGAACCGGCCAGTGCCAGCGCCTCGTTGGCGATAACCATCGGATACGATGGATAGACCAGGTTTTCGAGCGCGGCAATAATCGGGTGTAAACCGTTTTCAACGGTTACCCCGTTCTGCGCTGGCTGTTCCAGTTGATCCGT
>QIDL01000073.1 GCA_003228415.1 Gammaproteobacteria bacterium
AACGACCGAACACTGCCGCCGGCAGCGTCCAGGAGCCGAATGTATGGCAGTCGCCACTCCCTCGCCCGGACGTTGGATGCCGGTTCCTGACCCAGGCCACCACGGCTGCTGGCGGAACCACCACGCACGGTGAAATCACCGGCGCTGACCACGGCCTTTCTGCCGTCCAGCTTCAGCGTGCCTTCCACACTCGGTTTCGGAGTGAATCCGGTCAGTTCTGTGTCGGTGTAGACACCCTGGCCGGAAAGGCCCATGAATTCATGAAAGCTGTGGGGATCCGCGAGGCCATCAATGCGCTCCCGGACGGTGAGTTTGCCGCGTTGGCGCTGCCTGGCGATGCCTTCGGGCCCGCCCATTTCGGCGGCAAATGCCTGGCGACGCTTCAGTTCCGCTACTTCTTTGTCCCAGGACACGTAGTCTTCCCCTTCAGTGATACGGTGTGCGGGACGGATACCCGCGTTTAACTGGCGCCGGCCTGAAGCCGCTCCAGCGCCTACCCGAAAATTCCGTTCGGGGTCAGAGTAGAGCGTTGTAACTTTCCCGGGTCGCCTGAAAGCGTTCGAAAGGAAACTTGATCGGCACCCCCTCTATGGCCGCAAGCAACATCATCAGGTGAGCTTCCCAGCCGGCACAGGATCGGGCGATGTCTTCGTCATCAGGCGCTCTCAAAGTCAGTGTCAGGCGGGTCGCATTACCAATGGCGGCGAGCTCCCAGCGCAGCGGGCGCTCGGGTTCGCCGGGTCCGCTCCAGGAATACTCGAGCAGTTGCTCAGGTTCGAATTCGGATACCGTACTGTCGATGACGATGCCGCTGTCGACGAAATTGAGTTTAGCCGCGCCGCCTTTTTTCAGTTCAATCTCGCCCGGTGCAAGCCACTCCACCATCTTTGCCGGTTCGGTCAGCATGGCCCAAACCTCTGCGGTGCCGTGAGGTATGAGCCGCTCGAGGCGCGCTTCGAAACTGGAACCGCGACGTTCGATGGTTCCAAGTTCTTCGTTGCTGTCGGTCATGGTCGGGCACCATATCGAATTGAAAAAGGGTTGATAGCTTGCCGCTTCAGGTCAGAGGACTCAAGCAACGTTCTGCTTTTGATCGATCTGGTGGCTCGGTCCATGACGCTATGACGAACCGATCGATAGCAGGTTCTCAACGGGTTGATAGAGTTCCTCCAGGTAGCCGATATCTTCCGGCTCGAGTTCGATGGTCGTCGCTCTTGCGAGTTGATCGAGCTGTTCTACCCGGGAAACGCCAACCACCGGGCAGGTTACTCCAGGTTTGCTCAACAGCCAGGCCAACGCGATCTGGGCTGGTGTGTGACCGGTTTTTTCCGCCACTTCCAGCACCCGGTCGGCGACCGTGAAGACATGCTCACCGCGATACAGGCTTTCGGTGCGGTTGCGATCCTGGCCTTTGGAGCGATCGGTGGTTCCCGAATCGAAGTTGCCTTTAAAAGAACCTGCCAGGATGCCGCGAGCCAACGGGGACCAGGGTGTCAATGCCACACCGCTTCCGATGCAGTAGGGATTCATCTCCCGCTCTTCTTCCCGATAAATCAGGTTGTAGTGATTCTGCATGGAAACGAACCTGGTCCAGCCGTGCATCTCGGCGGTCAGCTGCAGCTCGGCGAATTGCCAGGCGAACATGGAAGATCCGCCGAGATATAGCGCCTTGCCGGCTTTCACGACGTCGTGAAGCGCTTCGAGGGTTTCCTCGATCGGTACCTGAACCTGACCGGGCACGCCGTGAGGATGGCGGTGAATGACAAGTTGATCGATGTAGTCGTGGCCCAGGCGCGACAAGCAGGCATCCACAGCCTCCATGATGTGTTTTCGGGACAGGCCGCCCTGGTTCGCACCTGGACCCATGGGCATAGAGATTTTGGTCGCCAGCACATACTGATCTCTCCGCAGAAGTTCTTTGAGCAACTGACCCACGACCTTTTCACTGGCGCCCACACCGTAGATGTCGGCACAATCGAAGTAGAACAGGCCCCTGTCGATGGCGGCTTTGAATATCGGCCGAGCCTCATCGGCACCCAGGGTCCAGTCGCCCTGGTGGCCGCGGCCGGGTTCGCCGAAGTTCATTGTCCCGAGGCAAAGGCGGGAAACTCTGAGGCCGCAGTTCTGGCCGAGTTGGATGGTGTCGAGCATGTTCAGGTGCTTTCGTGAGTTTGAAAGCGCATCAGAATGCCATAGTCAGATCACGACCGCACTTTGCATACGCCAGAAACTGCTCTGAACTCGCCCATGGCCGCACAGGAAAAAGGATTCGGCCCTTCGTTGTAGAGCCAGCCTACGACATTGTGCAGCGCACCGGGAGCGAACCACCCGGGATCGAGTTGCTGGGTGTGCAGCAACAGGAACACGATGAATCCGGACAACAGGCCTGCGTAAGCTCCGTGACGAGTTACCCCACGCCACAGCGCAACGCCTGAAGCGTGTGTTTGAAATCGATATTGCAGTATGTCCGCACTGCGGCGGGACGCTACGCTTCATCGCCGATGTGACAGACCCGGAGGTCATCCGAAGCACGGCCGCTTCCCAATCGCCCGATCAAAGCGTAAGCGGCGAACTACCCTTGCTGACCGATTTCCCCCATCACCCACCACAACAGATTTTTTCGCGCCCAGCGTCGCTATTTCTAAACTCTTCGAAGTCGCTGAATAGTCCCGTTAAACAGACTATCCTCAAGCGGTGGCGGCGGATGACTTGGCGGGGAAAGTCCACAGCAGACCTTGATGACAGGATCCGTTGGCGAGTGACATCTAACGCAACAATCGCCGCTCGAGTAAGGATTGCATATCGCGACGGCCATCGAGGACGCAATGAACGAAAACTTCCCTGCCGATTATCTCATAGACCACCCGGTACGGCTTGAAGTGGACCTCGCGGTAGACTGTTACTGCTATTCTCTCCAACTCTGGCGGAACATGCCCCCGCTGTGGTGAAGACGATAGTCTGGAGCAGAGTGTTTCCAGTTCGTCGAGTAAATAGTCCGCCGATTCTACGGAATCGTGAGTGGCCACATATCGGTAGATGTCAACGAGATCCTGCTCGGCTTCGTTGGCAAGTCTTACACGATACTGTTTCACTCCCGGTTAGCCTTGACCTGCTTACGTACATCCGCGAAAGCACTCTTGACAGGTTTGCTGTGTCCTTCTCGAATGTTCTTTGAGCTTTGTGCCAGCATTTTGAGCAAAGCCAGGGATTCCTGCATTTGCTCGTAACTGGCGATATCCTGAAGAACTGCTTTAGCTTCTCCGTGCTGCGTAATAATTATTGTTTGTTGTCCTTGGCTCACGTCGCGCACGGCCTTCGCCGTATGGCTCTTGAGGTAGCTGATCGGCTTGATTGATTCGCTGAGCTTCATGTTGGGATCCTGTTTTCTTATGGGCCTAAATATAGCCTATATTTAGTACCAAAATAAATGATGCTCGATCTCAAATTTGTGGCCGCTCGCAGATTCTGCTACATCACGATGGCAGTAATTCAGGAGGTGGCGAATCCATCGTCTGTTCCGCTCGGTCGCGCCCGTCGGGGTGGGTCGGTGGT
>QIDL01000453.1 GCA_003228415.1 Gammaproteobacteria bacterium
GTTCTGGGCGTTCCACGAAGAGAGTGTGCGCGACGGTTATGTCGACACGCTGCACGAATACCTGACCGAGCTTGCCACGCTCGCTCACGGCGAGGCTCAGGAGAACGAGTCCAGAGCTGGCTATCTGAAGGCCGCGGATTACTACGAAGAAATCGTCGCAACCTTCCCGGAAGATCCGGCCACGGCCGAATATCTGTTTCTGCTGGGTGAGGTCTACACGGAGGCTGACGAGCACGGCAGAGCCGTTGCGGCATTTCAGCGCGTCGTCCACGAGTATGTCGATTACGCGCGAGCCGGCGAAGCCGGCTATGCCGCTATCCTCGGGCTCGACGCGTTGGTGGCAACAGCCCCGGGACCGGAGCTCGAACTCTGGCAACGCCTGAAGATCGACGCTCAGATCGAGTTTGCCATTCTCTTTTCTGCGGATGACCGCGCACCGGCCGTGCAGGGCGCTGCTGCAGACAGCTTGTTTGCGCTGAACGAGTTCGAACAGGCCGTGGATCTGGCGGACAACCTGCTCTCCACGTGGCCGAATGTCGATGGCGAGCTGAAGAAAACGGCGCTGTTGATTCTGGGCCACGGTCTCTTTGAGCTGGAAGACTATGTTGCGGCGGAGAATGCCTATCATCGGCTGCTGGCAGTCGAGCTCGAGTCGGACGAGCAGGACAGGGTGGAGGAACGGCTGCTCGCGTCGGTCTACAAACAGGGTGAGGCCAGCGAGGTGAACGGTGATATGGAAGGCGCCGTCGCTCACTACTTGAGGCTCCGAGACATCGATCCCGATGCCGCTCTTGCGGTGCAGGGTCAATTCGATGCCGTTGCCGTGATCGAAGGGACCGGACGGATTTCCGAAGCTGCCGCGCTTTTGCAGGATTTCAGAGCCCGTTATCCGGAGCATGAACTCGGAGCAGACATCGAGAAGCGCCTGGCTGACATGTACGAACGTACCGAAGACTGGACGAGTGCCGCCCTTGAGTACGTGACCCTTTCCCAGACCGCCGACGATGTCGAAGTGCGCCGTCAGTCCCTGTATCGCGCCGCGGAGCTGTATCTGAAAGTCGACGATGCCGCGCTGGCGATTCTCAACTTTCGCAGTTATGCAGATGACTACAGGCAACCTCTGGAACTCAATCTGGAAGCGGTCAATCATCTGGATCATCTTTATCAGCGAATCGATGATCCCAGGAAACGCAGGATCTGGCTCCAGCGCAAGATAGACATCCACCGCGCGATGGGCAGCTCGGCGACAGAACGGGCGACGTTTCTGGCGGCCGAGGCTCAGTACGTTTTCGCAGAGGACGAACGACTGCGTTTCGATGTAATTCGTCTGACCCGCCCGTTACAGAAGAGTCTCAAGCGCAAACAGAAGGCGCTGAAGCAGACCTTGAAGGCGTTCGAAGCGGTAGCGGACTATCAGGTGGCGCAATACTCCACCGCATCGACGTTCCAGATCGCCGACCTCTATTCGTCGCTGTCCCAATCGATCATGGGTTCTGATCGGCCCGCCGATCTTTCGGAGCTCGAACTCGAACAATACGAAATCTTACTCGAGGAACAGGCGTTTCCGTTCGAAGAGCAGGCCATTTCATTGCACGAAATCAACATGCGTCGTAGCTGGGAAGGTGTGTACGACGACTGGGTGAAAAAAAGTTTCGCCGAACTCGGCAGGTTGATGCCTGCGCGTTTCGACAAACAGGAGTTGGAAGTTGCGTACGTTGAAACGATTTACTAGAGCCTTCGTTAGAAGTGGGACGGGCATCATGCTGCTCGTCATGCTCAACGCCTGTGTGTCTCTGGACGGGGAGCACTCATCCGTCATGTCTTCGGAGTCCGTTGACCCGGGCGATGAGAGAACGGGTGGTGGTGTCTCGAGCGAGATCGCTCGAGGAGGCGTTCCAGCAGACATACCGATGCCGCACGTATCTGACGAGAACGCCGAGGTGTTCGAGCGCGCGGTGAGCTTCATTCGTGCCGGACAGCTCGAGGAAGCGGAGGTTCTGCTGCTGGAAATCACCGTGGATCAACCCGAACTCGCGGGACCATGGATCAACCTGGGTCAGATTTATGCGGCTCGTGACCAGGTGGAGGAAGCCCGGCAGTCGTTCGAACGGGCGATCCGAGCCAACCCATGGAACTGCGCGGCTCACAACGAACTCGGAGTACTCGCCAGGCTCCATGGCGATTTCCAGAATGCGGAACGCCACTACCTCGCATGCATCGAAAAAATACCGAACTACAAAAATGCCTATCTCAATCTGGGCATTCTCTACGAGCTGTATCTCGGCAAGCTGTCGGAGGCTCTCGTGTACTACCGGCACTATCAGTCATTCCTGAACGAGCCGGACCGGCGCGTGCAGGGCTGGGTCATGGACCTTGAACGGAGGCTGGGCGTATGAGGTTCGTGATCATGAGTTTGCTCGCATTTTCGGGTTTTGTTGGTGCTGAACCCGCCGAACTGCCACAAGGTGTCATACGACTTGATGAAACCGTGATCTCCGGCAACCAAGAACTGCCCAAAGTTCTATATATCTTGCCCTGGCGAGATCCGAGTGGATTACCGGACATCGATCTCGATGCCCGGTATGCGGAAATGGATATTTTTCGACGGCTCTATCCGCCGGCTTACCGGCGCGAGCTCAAGTATTTTAAATCGTTGGAAGCAACGAAATCGGAGGAGTAAGAAATGGACATGTACACAACCGTGGTCAGTTTCTTCCAGCAAGGTGGACCTTTCATGTATCCCATAGCGATCGTGCTTGGGATCGGGTTTGCGATCGCGCTGGAACGATTTTTCTACCTGATGAACCAGATGCGGGAGAATCGTCGTGATTACGACAAGATTCTGCCGCTTTTGAAGCAGCGTCGTCAGCGCGAGATCGCAGAGGTCACACGGAAATCCAAGTCGGCCATGGCCCGAATCATTGCCGATGGTATGAATCGACACTCTTCTTCCCGTCGGCGCTCGGATATCGAGTACGCCATGGAGGAAGGGCTGCTGGAGATCCTGCCGAACATCGAGCGGCGCACTCCGTATCTGGCGACCTTCGCCAACATTGCCACGCTGTTGGGATTGCTCGGGACCATCATTGGTCTGATTGCCGCTTTCACAGCGGTTGCCAACGCGGATCCCGCCGAGAAAGCCACGCTGCTCTCGCAGAGTATCTCCATTGCCATGAACACCACGGCTTTCGGCCTGATGGTTGCGATTCCGCTCCTGCTGCTGCACTCGGTGCTGCAAAGCAAGACGGCGGCGATTGTCGAGAGCCTCGAGATTGCAGTGGTCAAGTTTCTGAATCTGATGGACGGTGATGAGCGCGCTGCAGCGGCAGGTCAAAAAACGGCTGCCACTACGGTTACTGCGAAGGCGTAACACCAGCGTTTCGACTCTGAGGGAGTACCAGGCATGGATCGCGTAAAGCATCGCAAGTACAAACATCAGGATTCGGCGGATCTGGACGTCACGGCCTTCATGAACCTCATGATCGTGCTGGTGCCCGTGTTGCTGCTATCCATGGTGTTTACTCACACCACGGTCATTGAACTGAAC
>QIDL01000559.1 GCA_003228415.1 Gammaproteobacteria bacterium
CAACTTTCCGGGATGCCCATCAATGTCTCTGGTCGACGCGAATGACCACAGAACACATGCTGCCCGTGGCCCGCAAACTCGATGAGGCAGGGTTTGGCACCCTCGAATGCATGGGTCTGGTGCAGTACGACGGATCTGTACTGTTTCTCAACCAGAACCCTCTGGAACGTCTGCGGCTGTTACGCGAACGCACCACACACACGCCGATCCGGGTAGCTGTGCGCAGCAATATGCTGCGAGGTTTTTCCCCTGTAGGTTTCGATGCCACGGAGTTGTTCATCGAACGTCAGATTGCCAACGGAGCGCGTGACATCATTTTCCTCGAGTCGATGCATGACTGGAACATCATCGAGCCGGGTATACAGCTGGCCCAGCGCCTGGGCGCCAGAACCACCGCTCTGGTGCTCTACAATATTGGCCCCGGTTATGACGATGAATACTATGCTCAGATCTCCCGGGAAGCGATACGGCGGTTCGGTGTCGACAAGATCATGTTCGCCGATGCGGGAGGCACCCTGACTCTGGAGCGGGTGCGTACCCTCATTCCGGCGATCCGGGATGCCATCGGTGAGACACCTCTTGAATTCAATACCCACTGTCTGACAGGTCTGGGACCACTGCTTGCCATCGAGGCAGCGGTGCTCGGTGCCGATTGCATTTTTACTGCGGTCGAACCCATGGCCAACGGTCCTTCGGTGCCAGGCAGCCAGATGATCGCGCGCAATCTCAGGGAGCTCGGCTTTGAGGTGACGCTGGATGATCGGGCGCTGAAAGAAGTGGGGACGTACCTGGAGGCCATTGCCGAGCGGGAAGACAAACCACTGGGTGTGGCCGCGGAGTACGACCCCCATCAATATCAGACCCAGTTTGCCGGTGGTGCGTTGGCGAACATGGTCTCTCAGCTGGAGGCGGCGGGAATCGCTGACCGATTGCCCGAGGTGCTGGAAGAGATCGCCCGGGTACGTCTCGATCTGGGTTCTCCGGTGATGGCCACGCCTTTCCCGGCCATCGTCGCTGCCCAGGCTGTGATGAATGTGGTGCAGGGAGAACGCTATCGGGTCGTGCCGGACGAAGTGAAGAAGTATGTGTGCGGCTATTTTGGAAAACTGCGCATAGCGGTAGACCCGGATGTTGCAGATCGCGTCATCGAGAACGGTTCCCGGGACATTTTACTCACCCCGCCACCCCTGGAACCTGTGGTGCCCGCCCTGAGGCGTCGCTATCCGGGTGTCGATGATGACGAACTGTTGTTGCGCTACATGTATGGCGATGAAAAGTTCGAGGGTCTTACCCCTACCCGGGTGGACGACTGTTGCAGCGTGCAGCATCCCGTCCACGAGCTGCTTGAGGGATTGTCGAAACGCAAAGGCAAAACCCATGTGCATGTATCGCGTAAGGACTTTTCCTTCACGGCTCTCTGATTTCCACCAAGCCAGGCAGGAGGGATCGATAATGACACAGGATCACGAACGGCCACTACCGGTACCCACGATTGATACTCAAGGTTACTGGCATGCGGTGAATGAGGGTCGTCTGGTGTTTCAGCGTTGTCTGAAATGTGGCGAACTCAGATTCTACCCCCGGGCATTCTGTGTCTCGTGCCTGAGTGATGAACTCATCTGGGAGCTGGCATCGGGCCGCGGGCGTATCTACACCTTTACCATCTGCCACATACCGGGAAACCCTGCCATGGCGGAGAAGATCCCTTATGCCATGGCAATGATCGACCTTGACGAAGGGGTGCGCATGCTGGCGGGGATCATCGAAAGTCAACTCAGTCATATCCATATCGGGGCAGCGGTGGAAGTGGTGTTCGAACGTCTGACGCCGGATCTGTCGCTGCCTCAATTCACCTTGTGCAAGTCAGGATGACGTCATGATTATTGATCGTTTCGATCAGGGTGCGGCCGAGCGCCCGCAACGGGTGTTCGTGAAATCGAGCACCATAAGTATTACCTATGAAGAAGCCGAACGGGACTCTCATGCGATCGCGCACGCACTGCGCCAGGCGGGGCTGGGTGCCAGGCACATTGGTTTGCTGTCCCCCAACGATGCACATGCCATGGTTGCGATCATAGGCATCGTACGCTCGGGAGCGACCTATGTGCCTTTGAATGCCGCTGATTCCATCGAGAGCATTGCAGCCTTCATGGAAGCTGCTGATGTGGCAGCCCTGGTGTGTCACGAATCCTATCGATCCCACATCGAGGAATTCAGGCAACGGCTGCCTCATCTCGAGTTTGTCGCCGGGTTGACGGGCGAAATCGAACCCGCAGGTCCGAGCCTCAGCGGTTGGATCGGGCAATATTCCGGTAAGCGCGTGGGAAGGCATGCCAGCGCGGATGACATCGCCATCATCAAGTCTTCCGGTGGTACCACGGGAAAACCCAAAGCCATCATCCAGACCCACAGAGCACTGGATGTGACCTATCGCATCATGAATCAGTTCTGCCGGCCTGCGAATGATCCGGTGCATCTGATCGTTGCACCGGTTACCCATGCGGCCGGTGCTACAGCTCTGGCCCTGGCCCAGTTCGCAACGACCAACATCATCGCGCAAGCCCGGGATCCCGGTTCCATTCTCGATGCCATGGTGCGTGAGAGAGTCACCCACATTTTTGTTCCACCCACACTCATCTACCGTATGCTCGCCCACCCGAAAGCCAGAACCGTGGAGCTTCCAGCGCTGGAATACATCGTATACGGCGCCGCGCCCATGTCTTCCGAGAAACTGCAGGAGGGGTTGAATCTGTGGGGACCGGTATTTCTGCAAACTTATGGGCAGGCGGAAGTGCCCGGTGTCATAACCTGTCTTTCGCGCCAGGATCATATCGTTGGCGATTCCGAAGAGGCGGCACGGCGTCTGGCATCGGCAGGAAGGCCGACGGGCGCCTGTGAAGTGGCGCTGATGCTGGATAATGGTTCCATCTCTCCCCTCGGGGAAGCGGGTGAGATCGTGGTGCGGGGTGAGCTGGTAACCCCGGGATACTACAAGAATCCGGAAGCGAACGAAGAGGTGCACGCGTTTGGCTGGCATCACACCGGTGATATCGGCGTGTTCGATGATAACGGGTACCTGTATATCGTCGATCGCAAGAAGGACATGATCATATCAGGAGGATTCAACATCTATCCCAGCGAACTGGAGCAGATCATCTGGGGTCATTCTGGTGTACAGGATTGTGCGGTGGTTGGTGTTCCGGATCCTGACTGGGGTGAGCGGGTCACTGCTGTCGTCGAGCTCAAAAAGGGAGAGACGGTGAGCGCTGAAGAAATCGTAGAACTCTGCAAGACCCGTCTAGGCAGCCTCAAGACACCCAAGGCGGTGGTGTTCTGGGAGAGCCTGCCGCGCAGTGCCGTTGGCAAGGTTTTGAAGAAAGACATTCGAGCGCGGCTGGCCGAGGCTGAATTGTGAAGAAAAGCAGGCTATCCGGAAAGTATGCCATCGTTGGCGTTGGCGAAGCAGGCCTGGGAAAAGCCGGGAGCGGGCAGACGGCCCTTACTTTGCAGGGCCTGTCTGCGCAGCGGGCAATGCTCGAT
>QIDL01000168.1 GCA_003228415.1 Gammaproteobacteria bacterium
GATTCGAAAGCGGCTCTTGCGCCCCTTCTTGAGCGGTAGATCGATATGACCTCTGGCGGGGGGCTGGCCAGCCACCCAGCCCAGATAGAACTTTCGAACGCGACGCTGCTGAAACAGCCGCGTCAACTTACGTTGCGTCGACTGGTTGAGAGCGATGAGCAGCACACCGCTGGTGGGCTTGTCCAGCCGGTGCACCAGATAAGGCTTTTGGCCGAGTAATTCCGGCAACTCATCCCATAAACATGCCACGCCGCTGCGATCGCTGAGCAGCGACACACCGGGTGGTTTGTTCACCACCACCAGGTCGTCGGTTCGGCAGAGGATGTCCATCAGGTCTCGAGCCCCGTTCGGGGACCCTTGTGCCTCTTTCCCGCGTTGTGGGTCAGTCGAAGTCCCGGGCAAGACTCTCGAGTTGCGCAGCCGTGAGTGCCACCTCTCCAGCCAGACCCGGGTGATCGATGCCGAAGCGGACGCGACCGCCTGACTTGAACCCTGCAATGGCTGCTTCGTCGAGCTCGAAACGCAAAAAGTGCACGGCGGAAGCCTTTTCCTCCGTGGAACGCTCGAGGTCCTCATTGGCAACGGCGAAAACCTTTACCGATCCGTCAACGTCGATCCACACCGTATGCTCGATGCCGCCTAATTCGGCCAGAGCCGCCCGACGCTCCGCTTCGTCGGCATACTCGATCATGAAAGTGGCTTTGAGATTACCGCCATCGGGAATGAGCGGGTTGTAGGCATCGATTTCGTCTTCGATAGCGGCGGATTCGAAAATACGCTCCGTCCGCAACATTTCCTGAACCTGATACTTCATGGTCCTGAAATCTTCGAAGTAAAGGGTTGCGTGAGAGCCGATGGCGATGCGTCGGGGTACCTTGTGGGCCATGACTTCGGCGCGAAAGTTCTGCCGAATGTCCGAATACTGTTCGAGGCTCCAGAGCAGGGCGCGGTTCAACTTCTGCATTTCTAGATGCCGTAGGCTCGTCGAATCATGGTCAACGGGTGTTCGGCCTGCGCCTGGCCGTTGTGCTCGTCATTCAGACCATGGGCGATCAAGCGCCCGGCCATGGGGCAGTCGGAACCGAAGGTATTGGCTTCGGCCTGCCTCACCCTGTTGACCACCGGCCGGGCGATCTTCATAGCCTTCTCATAGGTTTCGCTCTTCACCGCGTATGTGCCGTCGTGACCGGAACAGCGCTCGATGGCCTCGACTTCGGTGCCGTCGATGAGCCGCAGGAACTCCCGGGTTTTCATGCCGATGTTCTGTACCCGCGCATGGCATGCGACATGGTAGGCCACCTTGCCGAGGGAATGCTGGAAGTCGGTTGTCACCAATCCGGATTTGTGGCGCAGCATCAGATACTCGAAAGGATCGAAGAATGCCGCCTTCACTCTGGCCACGTCCTCAGCATCGGGAAACATCAACGGCAGTTCCTGTTTGTACATGAGTACGCAGGACGGAACGGGCGCGATGATGTCGTAACCATCGTCGATGGCCGAAAGGAACACTGGCAGGTTGGCGTCTTTGAGCTGTTCGACCTTCTTCAGATCCCCAAGCTCCAGCTTGGGCATGCCGCAACATCTGGCGTCCTTCAACAGGCGCACGGGCACGCCGTTGTGATTCAGGACCGCGATCAGATCTTCCACCACTTGTGGCTCGTTGTGATCGCCATAGCAGGTGATATAGATGGCGACCTTACCGGTGGTACGTTCGCAGGATCTGGCCCTGAGATGTTCGCCGATTTCGGTTGGATGGCGCTCGGCGAGCGTCTTTGCATGGAAAGGGGGCAGGGGCGCCTCAGGGTGAATGCCGGCCAGCTTGTGGCCAAGTTTCCTCAGTGAGGTGGATTCGGCCGCTGCATTGGCCAGTTGCGCGAGACCCGGGGTGCTCAGGGTATCGAATACCGGGTCTGTGCTGGTGATCAGCCGATCGCGCCACCTGGTGTCCTTTTCGGTGAACTTGAACGCTTTCGCGCGCAGCATCAGATGTGGAAAGTCTACACTCCACTCATGGGGCGGCAGGTAAGGGCACTTGGTTTCTGCGCACAGGTCGCAGAGAAAACACTGGTCGACCACCTTCAGGTAATCGTCTTTGTCCACTCCGTCCACCTCGAACGTCTCGGATTCGTCCACCAGATCGAAGAGGGTGGGGAACGAATCGCACAAGCTCACGCAGCGACGACATCCGTGGCAGATATCGAAGACACGTTCGAGTTCCGCATAAAGCGAATCTTTGTCATAAAAATCCGCTTTCTGCCAGTTCAGCGGCTGACGTTCAGGGGCCTGGAGGCTGCCTTCCTGCATGCTGATGTGACCCCTTTGTCCAACGCCAGTGGAAAGTGCTGGAGGTGGTGTGTCAGTCCATGGCATCCAGCGCTTTCTGGAAACGGTTCGCGTGGGATCGCTCCGCCTTCGCCAGAGTCTCGAACCAGTCGGCAATCTCATCGAAGCTTTCATCGCGGGCGGTCTTGGCCATGCCCGGATACATATCGGTGTACTCGTGGGTTTCACCGGCAATCGCTGCTTTGAGGTTGTCGCCGGTGGCCCCAATGGGGAGACCGGTGGCTGGATCGCCTACGGCTTCCATGTGTTCGAGATGACCCAGAGCGTGGCCCGTTTCGCCTTCGGCCGTCGACCGGAATACCGCGGCAACGTCGTTCTCCCCTTCAACGTCGGCCTTTCCGGCGAAGTAGAGATAGCGACGGTTTGCCTGGGACTCTCCAGCGAACGCGTCTTTCAGATTTTGCAGTGTGTTGCTGTCCTTCAGATCCATGATTGTCTTTCCTGCCAGTACTGGTTTCTTGAGTCGATTCACCGGGTGAGGTGATGGGGCCAGTATACGGTCACCGGCCACAGTATCCATTCGATAGTTGCTATCGGTGTGATAGGCGTCGTCTATGAATTATCTTTGTTTATTCCTGTTTGTAGTTTATTCGGAGAACGGAAGCCGTTGCTCATGGAAATCTGGATTCCAATCACCATCGCCGCCGCGTTCCTGCAGAATCTGCGCTCCATGCTGCAGAAACGCGCTACGGGTGATCTTTCGGTAAACGGCGCCAGCTACATCCGGTTTTACTATGCGCTGCCCTTTGTCTGGATGTACTTCGGCTGGCTTGTGTTGGACCAGTCGCTGCCCGAGATCAACGCGCAGTTTCTCGCCTATTGCCTGGTCGGCGGGGTCGCTCAGATTCTGAGCACGGCGTTTCTGGTTGCCTCCTTTACTCATGATAGCTTTGCGGTAGGCACGGCTTTCTCGAAAACGGAGGTTGTGCAGACGGCGTTGGTTGGATTGCTGATTCTGGGAGAGACGGTATCGAATGCAGCGATCGTCGGTATCGGGGTGAGTTTTCTCGGCGTCATTGCCCTGTCCAGCAAAGCGGGCTTGAGCAAATTGCTTCGAGGCAACCGGGCGTTGCTGCTCGGTGTGTTGGCGGGTACCGGATTAGCGGTTGCCTCGGTCAGCTATCGCGCAGCGTCACTGTCCCTGTCATCCGGGGATTTTCTGATTCGGGCGGGATGTACCCTGGCGTTCACCGT
>QIDL01000184.1 GCA_003228415.1 Gammaproteobacteria bacterium
GGCCAACGGCCGGGTTCCGGACGACCCGATCGTGCAGGCTTGTCTGGTTGTTTATGAGTCCGACAATGCGTTGCTTGGCACCGCCCGACTGCCGCATCGGGATGTGCTGGTGCGCGAGCGGATGCAGATGGCTAGCCTCGACCACGCAATGTGGTTTCATGCACCGGCAGTGAGCGAATGGCGGGTGGACGACTGGCTGTTGTATGCACTGGAAGCACCATCGGCCTCTCAGGCACGCGGCTACAACCGGGGAATGATCTACAGCGCGGACGGCAGGCTGGTGGCCAGCACCATGCAGGAAGGGTTGATGCGCCAGCGCTAGTGCGGGCCAGGAGCATTCCACATTGTTGAGGACCAGTGCTGTCGCGCCAGCAACATGGGAGTGCTCTGTGCGTTTGCTAGGTCGTGCTGGGTGAGAGGCCAAGCAGACACTGGTGTCATGGCATCCGACCAGGAGCGCGGCCCGCACTGTGCTCGTCGTGGAGTCGTTGATGGCACGGTTTCCCGTGACCTCGTATGAAAGAGTGATCCAACGCCGCAGTGTTACCCAGTATGACTTCATCCTACGGCCGTCCGAGAGATATCAAGGCAGAAAATGCGGGATTCCAGACGGTCCAGGACCTGACGCTCACCTTCGATGTGCTGGGTCGTCAGACCGCGAAGCGCGATTAAAGCCTGAGTGCGGGCGGTGGCGCGAAAGATATCACCGAGAGCTATAACTACGACGGCCTGAACCGGCTGCTGAGCGTCACTCAGGACGGGACCACGACCTTGTCCCTCGGCTCGACTCACCTGGTGATGGATGACGGCGGCGCCATCGCCCAGGGCCTGAGCTTTGATCCGTTCGGGCGGCGGCGCTCGGATGGGGCAGGACTCGTGCACATGAACGGCCCGGTCTATGACCCGACCTTGGGCCGGTTCATCAGCGCCGATCCGTTCATCCAGGCACCGAACAATACCCAGAGCCATAACCGCTACAGCTATTCCGAGCGGGTACGAAGCAGTCAGTCTGCTTGCGGGTGGAATTGTGGCCGCCGTGATCGTCACTTCAGCGGCGGCGCAGGCTCGTATCGAGATTGCAAAAGCTGTTTCCGAGAAGACCCTGTCCGCCCCCGGAACGGTGGGTGGGAAGCACCTACGGAAACGGGTGTGAGAGATCGCGCCTTCCTCGAGGTGTTGTACTCCACAGGCATCCGCCGCCAGGAGGTCATCAATTTAAGCCTCCCTGACATCAACACCAGTGCCGGTGTGCTGGCTGTCCGGCAAGGTAAAGGTAAGAAGGACCGGTTCGTACCGGTGGGTGAACGTGCACTGATCTGGATCGAGCAGTACGTAAACAACGTGAGATTACTGCACCGGCTACCATCGAGTCCCAATACTGTGTTCCTGGATGAGACGGGCAAGCCGTTGGATCCGCATAAGGTCAGTCGCGCGGTCAAAAAGTACGTGAAGCAAGCCAATGTCGACAAGGAAGGTTCCTGCCATCTGTTCCGTCACACCATGGCGACGCTGATGTTGGAGAACGGTGCGGACATCCACTTTATCCAGCAAATCCTGGGCCATGCCATGCTCTCGACTACGGAGATCTACACCCACCTGGCGATCCACAAGCTGAAGGAGATCCATACGGCAACGCATGCGGCCAGGGCGGAGCAATATCACACGAAACAAAGCACAATACCTACAGAACAAGACGTGTTCGACGCTCTGCATGCAGAGGCAGCAACTGATGATGAAAAAGCGCGTTAGAATGCAAGTTATCGAAACCGGAGGTCTGCTAATGGCTGAAGTCAACGACATTACAGAAGAGTTGCATAAAGAGATCGACGCGGTGCCGGAGGCAGATCGGGCATTGCTGCTACGCCTGGTGAAATCGTATCGGGAAGGTACGACAGAAGCTTATGAGCAGTGGTTCAAGAGAAAAGTTGCAGCCGGCATAAAAGCGGCCGATGAAGGCCGTGTGATCAGCCACGAAGCACTCAAAGAAAAATGGCAAGCTAAACGTGCAGCTCAACTGGACTGAATCGGCCGAGGAGGATCTGGAAGATGTCGAAGCCTACATCGCGGAAGACAACAGTCCAGTGGTAGCACTCGATATCGTGTTCAAAATAATCGACACAATTGAGAGCCTCTTGAAAGAGCACCCGGAATCTGGGCGCTCAGGTAGGGTGCCCAATACGCGCGAACTGGTGATTGATGGCACTCCGTATCTTGCGGTCTATCACATAACTGAAGAAGTAGAAATACTACGGGTACTCCACGGTGCTCAGCAGTGGCCGCCTGATGATGAATAGAGAAGTAAGGTCGCTGCAGCCCACACACTGGTGTGTCACCTGGCTTGCAAGGACAGGTTAATCAGGCGGCAGGTCAACAAAGCAAGCCAGCCGCCACCCCAGAGAGCGTGCTGCGGCGTTGACTTATTACCAACCCAATGTGCAGGTAGATTGGCTAGAACTTCTAGAATATTTGGGGCTAAAGAAAAACAACTCGAATTAGAAGTGACCTAAAAATTGGACGATCTCCAGAGGTGTTGTAAACGCTGGATTTTGAGGACAACCTCTTTCTTGCCTATTTAGAGGCTTTTTCGCAAATGGGGCAACGTTTGCAGCTTTTTCTTTGGCGACGGTTATCTGGACTCGGCGAGAGAAGCGAAGAACAGCGCCGAGACCACCCTCACCTACTACCAGATCAATGCCATGGATCATCGCGGCAATGTCACTCAGCTGACCAAAGGCGGTCTGACAGTGACCCGATCATTCGATGCGGCGACCGGCCGTCCGAGAGATATCAAGGCAGAAAATGCGGGATTCCAGACGGTCCAGGACCTGACGCTCACCTTCGATGTGCTGGGTCGTCTGACCGCGAAGCGCGATCAAAGCCTGAGTGCGGGCGGTGGCGACACCTACGACGCCAACGGTTCCATGATCACGGGGGCTGGCCGGTCCATCAGCTATGGAGTCCACAACAAGCCTACCTATATCAGCCAGGGGAGCGGATCGGTCAATTTCTATTACGGCCCCAACCGGAGCCGCTACCGGCGCATCGACAACGTCAATCAGTCCTCCGAAACCGAGACCCGGAGCATCGGACTTGATTTCATACATAAACCGGTAGGAATACAGGCTCAACTCCCGCGCCGCATCTTCATTCAGTTCCGGTACTTTCCTGCCTTTGCGGGATAGCTCATCCAGCCCGATGGTTTTTCTGACCAGCTCTTCACTGACCCGCCTGGCATACAGCGGCGAGTCCTGGGCGATGTAATCATGGAATATGACGCACCTGGGACTTGGCGTGAGCCGTCCACTTCACCATGATTGAATATCCTTGAGCACCTCCTCAGCGGATTGGGTTTTGCCTTCGGCGGCATCCTGTTGGCCACGGCGGATATTCTCCAGTACATACAGCCGGTAAATCATCTCTTCGGTATCGGCATTGTCCGGTAGTTGTTGGATGGCATTGATTGCATCCTGTTTGGCGGTTTGCATAGGGGATTCCTCGCTGTTTTAGGTTAGCCGTGCGCCATCTTACCGATGACCCTTGTCACATCCGAACTTTTTCTGCAATTTCGGTTATCCCCTGAAGGCTTGTTACTCGTTCTCCTCGAATGTCAGATAGCGCTTGTCAGTCGTCTGCTCTCTCGATACTCAGCACACTTTCTGGATATCCACGTTATAGTTACTATCTTCCAAGGCCGCGGCTTGAGTCAACTTGTCTTACACCAGATTTGACTATAGCTCCCCAATACAGGCCCATGAGTTCAATCTATTTGAAATACAGGCACGGAGTTTTTCTAGATCAGTGGAGAGAGCATATGTCGATTAATGGTTGCAGGTGGTTTGCAAGCGTGCTTTCAACAATGCTTTTATTGGCTTGCAGTAGTCAACCAACTACTGGGACCGGCCAAATGAACGAATGTCGCTTTGACAAATTTTCAGAATTAGATGAAAAGTCTCGCGCCACAGTGATACGACAGTGTCTTCCGAAGGAGCAAATCAGCCTTTACCTTGCTTGGTCGAGCGCTACATTACCAACCAATCATGATTATGCTGATGAAATTGCCGAAACTGGTGCCGCTTTGTTACCTTACTTGTTACCGAAAATGGAGGAACAAAGCCATATTGGTGATGAGCTAAACAAGCCGAAGTTGCTGATAGTTTTAGACATTATGCAACAGGCTGGCTACTACAAAGTAGTGAATGATTCCCTACTGATGAACCGTGTTGAAAGTGCAGTCGATGCTATGCAGGATGCTTCCCTGAAAAACTGGGCACTTGAGATTGTGGCCGACATAAAACAAGGTTAGTTTCAAGGGCAAGTTCGCAAATGAGGCAGCGTTACCTAATTAACCACATGGACCACTAGGCGCCTCGAGTTCTACCGGATGGTTTCCCGCGCTGTGAGTGGTGCTGCTTGTTGCGCGCACGCTCCGAACGCACGTGCTGAGTGCGAAATTCCTGATAGCGGCCGGCTTGTTGTCGCGCACCCCTCCCCTGTGGCTTGAAAGTGGGCACCAGATGCTTCCTGCCATTGCCGATGAGGTCGGCTCGGCCCATCTTCTGCAATGCTTCGCGTAGCTGCGGCCAGTTGTCCGGATCGTGGTAGCGTAAAAAGGCTTTGTGCAGGCGTCGCTGCTTGAGCCCTTTTGGGATCACCACCCGCTCGCTGTCCGGACCGATTTTCTTCAGCGGATTTCTGCCGCTGTGATACATGGCGGTGGCGGTGGCCATGGGTGACGGTAGAAACGCCTGTACCTGGTCGGTCCGAAAGCCGTTGGATTTCAACCAGACAGCGAGTTCCAGCATGTCCTGATCGGTGGTGCCGGGGTGGGCGGCGATGAAGTAGGGAATCAGGTACTGCTCCTTGCCGGCCTCGGTGGAAAACCGATCGAACATCTCCTTGAAGCGGTAGTAGGAGTCCATGCCCGGCTTCATCATTTTCGACAATGGGCCATCCGCGAGCGCCTCGGGCGCTATCTTGAGATAGCCACCGGTGTGATGCTGGGCGAGTTCGCGCACGTAGTCGGGCGATTGCACCGCCAGGTCGTAGCGAACTCCAGAGGCGATGAGCACCTTTTTTACACCCGGCAGATTCCGGGCGCGTCGATACAGCTTCACCAGCGCCGTGTGGTCGGTGTCGAGGTTCGGACAGATGCCGGGAAACACGCAGGAAGGCCGTCGGCAGGCGGCTTCGATCTTCTGATCCCTGCAGGCAAGACGATACATGTTGGCCGTGGGCCCGCCCAGGTCGGATATGACGCCGGTGAACCCGGGTACTTCATCGCGGATGGTTTCGATTTCCCTGAGGATGGATGCTTCGGAGCGCGACTGGATGATGCGGCCTTCGTGCTCTGTGATTGAGCAGAAGGTGCAGCCGCCAAAACAGCCTCGCTGAATGGCCACGGAAAAACGAATCATCTCATAAGCGGGAATGCGGGCATTACCGTAGCTCGGATGAGGTTTGCGGGTATAAGGCAGCTCGTAGATACGATCCATTTCTCTGGTGGCCAGCGGTATCGGGGGCGGATTGAGCCACAGTTCGCGATCTCCATGCCGCTGCACCAGAGCACGGGCATTGCCCGGATTACTTTCCACATGAAGTATTCGCGAGGCGTGGGCGTAGAGCACCGGATCGCTGCGAACGGCTTCATAGCCCGGTAGTCGGATCACGCACCGATCGCGATCGGCGGCCTTGACTTCGCGAGTGAAGCGGACCATTCGCACCACCTGCACATCCGGGTCCAGCGCGGACTCAGGAGCGACCGCCTCCTGCGGAGCCACCGGCTGGCGTGGCGAAACGGCATAGGGATCGGGTGGCGGGTTGAGCCGACCGGGCGCGTCCAGATGGGTCGAGTCCACTTCGATCCAGCCGTCTGGCAGCGATTTTCTGGTGAAGGCGGTACCGCGAATGTCGGTGATTTCCTGTATGTCCTCACCGCTGGCCAGGCGATGAGCGATCTCGGCGATCTGTCTTTCGGCATTGCCGAACACCAGCAGATCCGCCTTGGCATCCAGCAGAACCGAACGCCGTACCTTTTCCGACCAGTAATCGAAATGGGCGATGCGTCTGAGGCTCGCTTCGATGCCGCCGATGACGATGGGGATTCTTCCAAATGCTTCCCGAACCCGCTGGCTGTAAACGATCACGCTGCGGTCGGGTCGTTGGCCGCCCTCACCGTGGGGCGTGTAAGCATCGTCGCGGCGGATCTTCAAATCGGACGTGTAGCGGTTGACCATGGGGTCCATGTTGCCGGCGGTCACCCCGACAAAGAGATTTGGCGGGCCGAGTTTCGTGAACGCGGATACGTCGGACCAGGCCGGCTGAGCGATGATGCCC
>QIDL01000545.1 GCA_003228415.1 Gammaproteobacteria bacterium
CCTGCTGGTGCACGCCTCCGACTACTACGCCGGGGACGCATCGGCCAACAACAAAGTGATGGTGGAGATGACGCTGGCCAATCGCCTGCAGATCAACGTCACCACCGCCGCAAGCCTGGGGATCAAGGATGGCTATCTGGTGCGGGTGAACTCGAAGGTGGGTTATCTGGTGACCCGTGCCCATCTCACCCAGACCATTCGCCCGGAGGTGGTCGCCATGCACCGTGACGGGGGCCACTGGAGCATCGGCGGGGTGGCCAGTGGCAAGGCGGGTCCGAAGCACGAGCAAGCGCCGGTCAATCTGGATCGCGACATTGCTCACAACCTGTGGTGGTCGGACCTCGGTGTTCATCCCATGGACCTGATCCTCCCCGTGTTCGACAACAAGGGCGGTGGCCCGGCCTCTGCCACTGCGGTCAAGGTGAGGAAGGCGCTGGACGGAGACGTCTACGGTACGGTTAAAGTCGATACGTCGGTGCTGCTTGCATTCCAGCTTTCGGCTGCGTCGCCGGAAAAGGGTTAGCCGCATGACGAGGAAACGAAAGATCATCGTAACTGCCCTGCTCGGCGTAACTGCTCTGATCCTGATCTTCCTTGCCGGCAAGGTTGGCGTCGTGCCCGTCTACGGGGTGACTTCCGTGTTTCAGACACCCGGCACCTGCAGCGCCTGCCACGAAACCTGGTATGACGAGGCCACTTACGCCTTCAATCCCAAGGGCAACGCGCAAGCACCCGACTCGGGGCTGACCATCGGCTGTGCCGAGTGCCACGCGGTTCAGTACGAGGAATACAAGCTTTCGGCCATGGGTGGCAGCAACAATGAGTTACGGCCCGGGTGTCTCAACTGCCAGACGCACCCGGTATCCAAATGGTTTTCACACATGTATCGGAGCAATAAGGTCTGGACGCAAATGGTGCAGCTCGCGCTGCGCGACCGGGATCTGTACAACACCAAGCTGGGGCCGCGCCTTGCCTCGAAGGCGCGTGAGAGATTCATCGAGACGGACAGTGCCCGCTGTCGGGAATGCCATACCCGCAAGGAAAACCAGTCTCTACTCGAGGGGACGCTCGGCGTCTACCGGCCCGAGATCCCGCCGCATCAAGAGGCCAAGCAGCAGAATCTCAGCTGCATAGAGTGTCACCAGAACCTGACTCATAATCTCTCCTTCCCGGTCGCCTGGCGTGCTAAGCCGGGCTCAGAAGAGCAAGGCAGCGTCGCGGCGGGCAAGCAGAAGTCCGCGTCCTGTGCCGGCTGCCACGGGGCCGACGGCAACAGCGCGCAACCTGTATTTCCGAGTATCGCCGGGTTGAATGTCGGCTACCTTTACCAGCAGCTTGAGGCGTTCAAGACGGGCCGGCGGAAAAACCCCATCATGCAGGGCCTGATGGCGGCTCAAAGCGAGCAGGACATGGCGGATCTGGCGGCCTACTACAGCCGCCAGAAGATGCGCCCCACCCGGATCTGGCCCAAGGTGCTGCCGCTTCAACAGCGAGCGAACCAGGAAATCGGTGAGTCACTGTACAAGGAGAACTGCGCTCGTTGTCATGGGTTGACCGGCGGTGGCCAAGGTATCTTTCCAGCGCTGGCGGGTCAGTATCCCGACTACGCTGTCGCACAAATGGCGGCCTTCAAGGCGGGAACCCGCAACAAGCACTCCATCATGCGCGATGTGGCCAACGGTCTCGGTGATGATGACTTGCGGCTGATCGCCAACTACCTGGCGGGACTCGAGTGAGCGGAAAAATCCAAGCGGATCGGTCGTCGAGCGGTTCACCGTGCGCTCACTCTGTGCTGCGCGTGTATGACGTATTTGTCCATGTGGAAGGCCTGCGGGTTCGGGTGCCGAAGCCGCTGCTCGGATTTATTCCTTTCGGTGTCAGCAAGCGGTTCGGGTTGTATGTCGTGATGGTGCTTGCCGCCCCCGAGTTCAGCGAGACAGCGTTGCTGTTGAGTCTGGCCAAGGCGGCGCTGGCCAGGGAGTTTGTGCCGATCAGCCGCAACTCGCCGGATGAGTGGCATATACAACAGATAAACTGTCGTGAGGTTGGCGCGGCGCCGCCGAGGTTTCAGCAACCGGATTGTATCGATCCGGACTGGGGCGCACTCTGGTATGAGCTTGGGGATGAGACCGCGAAACGCGATCGTTACGAGCTGGCCAGGACGCGCCTTTGGGAAGAAGGCTTCAAGGTACCGCGATCGCCCTCTCGGCCGCTATAGGCGCAACTTGTGAGAGAGGCCTCATGAACGAGAACAGCACACGGCGCTTCAACACCCGGCGTGACTCTGCTGGAGGTTCTGTAGGTAACTCGCTACGGATCGATCAGATGCAGTGTCTGAACCTCAGGGGGCGACACGTCACCTGTACGCAGTGTGCCGACTCCTGCGCGGCAAAGGCACTGGAACTGACGGCAGACGCGGTCCGCCTGGACGCCGGGCGCTGCAGCGCCTGCGGGGCCTGCCTGCCGGTTTGTCCGTCAGGCGCCCTGGGGCTGAGCGGATTCGACCCGCGGCGATTCCTGGAAACTGTGGCAGGCACGGCCGAGATACACATTCACTGTAGCCGCAGTGCTCATCCCGATGCCGGCAACAGTGTTCCCTGTCTCCAGGTTCTGGATGCTCGCTTGCTTGCCGCGGCGGCGGCGAATGGTGCGCAGACCGTGGTCTTGCACGGTGCCGGCCAGTGTTCCCGCTGTGATCGGGGAGATGCTCGTGCCGCGATTGAGCAGATGCACGCCGACTTGAAAAAATGGTTCACGCAAGCCCCTGTGCATCTCCTGCAGGAGCACCGGGCGCTGACCGAAACGCAAGAGCCAATGGCTGCTGAGCAAGTCCAGCTCGGTCGTCGAAAATTTCTGCATTTGGCCGGTGCGCATGCTGCCCGCGGTGCTTCGCAGTGGCTCGCGGATGTTGCACCGGTACACGATGAGCCGATACCGCGATGGCCTCAATTACCACACGATGGAAGTTCTTGTCACCCGGCCGCCTATCAGGCGCTGCTGGCGGAGCGAGCCGAGTCACTGCCCTGGCGAGACCACCAGTTGCCCTGGCGTTCCCGCATAATCAGCGATGCCTGTAGCGGCTGTCTTACCTGTGTGCAGGGTTGCCCCACGGGGGCGCTGGTATCCGCGGAGACGAAGTCATCGATTTCCATTGGGTTCCATTTGCGTTTATGCACGGACTGCGGTCTGTGTGGACATCTGTGCCCGGAAAATGCGATCTCGTGGGCTTCGGTCGTAAGCTCAGAAGCGCTACGCGCACCAGTGCAGCGCGTGATGCATCGCAGTCTGCGTCAATGCGCAGGCTGCGCCCGCGGCTTTATTCCCGATTCGGATTCTGCTGATCGCTGCACGATCTGCCAGAACGAGTTCGATATAGAAAAGGACTGGAAGGCAATGTTGATCAAATCGTCGTAAGCGGACGATGATTCCGCACGTTTTCGGCGACAACCGCGTCTAAAAAACAGGAGGACAAGACATGTACACTGACACTGTAAAAAAATTCCGTCAAGCCGCACTCGTGCTGATCAGTGTGGCCGTTTTTAATTCCACCGCCATTGCGGCGGACGCTCCGGAGAATTTTCAGGTGGTCGATGGTGTAGCGGTCTACCTGGGCGTAATGCCGGCACAGATTCTCCAGGGTCACCCTAAGGAGCACATGGAGTCCAAGATGCATGGGGGCGTTCCGATCAAGGGACACCGTGAACATGTAGTCGTGGCCTTGTTTAACGATGCTACCGGTAAGCGAATCGAAAATGCCAAGGTCACGGCCAGCGTGATGGAACTCGGGCTGGGGGTCACACTGAAAAAGCTCGAACCCATGAAGATTGCCGGGACCATCACCTACGGTAACTACTTCGATATGCCGGACGAAAATGTATACCACATCAAGGTGCATATTGACCGTCCGGGTATTCGGCATCGCGTTGAAGCAATATTTTCGCACTGGCATCTCAGCAACTGAGCTATGCGCCTCGGGCGGCGCGATATCATGACGCCGGGCGGAATATAGCGAGGGACTGCCGGGTTTTTCCCAGCCTGCACGCTGCCGGCTGAGTGCGCACCCGCATGTGCTGATGTCGGGCGCAGGATCGGATGCAACGCGAATGGAACGATGAGCTGAAACTTCGGCGACACCTAAATAACTGTTCCCAAAAGGTGTCCAGTTATTCTCGCAAAGACGCAAAGCTCGCCAAGAGAAACTATAGGATTCCTCTGCGTTCTTGGCGTCTTTGCGAGATATCAAAAACATTAGAAAGTGGATAGGAATTC
>QIDL01000616.1 GCA_003228415.1 Gammaproteobacteria bacterium
TCTGGTATCGAGCATCGCAATAGAGCGAGACCGCGCCACCACCTGACAACACGGCATAAATATCGTGCGCTATCAGCGCCTCGGTCACTACCGCGGCAACTTCCATCATGCTCGAGCTGGCGTCGAGCTCAGCCATCGTCGGTCGGCGTTTCATCGGATGACCCGACCAGCCAGGACGACAGGTCCGCCGTTACACCCTCAGGGCGTACCCTGGTCTTCTTCGATGGGCGCGCTAAAGGTTTGCCTTCGCGCCGCGGTCGACGCCGCTGCAAGAACGTTTCCACCAGTGGGTCACCGGACTCGAGAAACGCCTCAATTTCGGTGCTGACCACCATTCGCAGCCCCTTCACAGAAGCCGTGCGTGGGTTCCAGAAATAGACCCGCGTTCGCCCCAGCATCTTATTAACCAGCAGCCCACCGGCCTCCAGGCGCCGAAGCTGCTTCTGAACCTGGCTTACCGGCATGCCAAACGCCTTGGCTATCTGGCTGGCATACGCCTCTCCGTACTGCTCGACATATGCCACAACGCGGGCAGCGGTACGATTTCCGAAGACTGTTTCCAAGAGGGGGGTCATGGTAATAACCCAGAGTTTCTATCCAGCAGGCAGGTCATATTACCTATATAGTAGGTTTTATCAACTACTAAATAGTTATCATATACTGCTTATCAGGTACTAAGGACCACCCATCGTGCCGAACCGGCTGAGCATCCGGCACGATCGCCAGGCAGATAGTCAGTAGTGTCAGAGGTATTCGCATGTCTCATCCCTGACTGCGGCGCTTCCCTGTCAGGGTCATACCGACATCCCGGAAACCGCCAACATCAAAAATCTTACGTGATCAACTATCGGCGAGCAGCTCGACGAGTACTGGCAACAGGGAGCCGTCATCTGCAGGGGGCTCATCGACCGCGAGACCTGCGAGCGCTGGGACCGGCACTTGTGCGACCTGGTCGAGGGCAACGTGAAGCCACCGGAGAGCATGCTGTTCGTACGCGACGTGATGATCGCCAAAGGGGTGGTCGAGCCCAGGTCTCCGCTCCACACCATCAACAAGATTCTCGGCTTCGAAGACGACCAATGGCTGCCTCAGCATCATTCCCGGCACGCACCGCAAACCGCTCGTCAAGCACGTGTTGCCCGACTGGGAGTACGTGAACAGGTATTTCTTCGGGGTAGAGGACGTCGACCTCGATGCCCGCGTTCACGTCGAGCTGGATCCGGGCGATTGCGTTTTTTTTCATCCGCACCTGTTTCATGCCAGCGGACGCAACCGCGCCAATGGTTTTCGCCGCGCAATAGTGACCCACTTCGCCAACGTCGACTGTGAGCGCCTCGCAAGTCCGTCGCCCCGTGCCATGACTTTCCGTCCAGTACCCTGAGTGCGTCAGGGTCTCGAAACAGGGGCAGGACAGATAACCGCCGGCCGCCCCGGCTTTGCCACCATTTTGTGAACCACGATCGCGCATTCGGCAAAAAGTCCAGGTAGGTTCTTTTTGTTCCGTATCAAGGTTTCTGTTCACCTGCCGTGTTGATAAACAGACCCGAAACCGGCAATAGCTGGATCGGTTTGTAGAAATATCCGAGGACTCAAAATGAAAAAACTGATTTTTCTAACTGCTCTACTTGCCACATCTGCATTTGCCGAATTCGAAGTCAAGGTAAATCGAATTGAAATGTCTGCGACTGACAAGGTCACACCCCAACTCCAGGTGCAGAAAGAAGTTGTCGATGGAAAAACAAATCGCACCAGCACCAGTACCAGCACAGGCGACGAAGCCGGCACCCTCAAAGGACAAATGAAAAGCCGAAGACTCGACGTGGATTCCGACGGCGACGGCCTCGCTAAGCGCTCGAGATAGTCCCTCTGAGGATCGTCGTTCGACGAGAGTGACAGGCCTGCCGAATCCGGTCGCCCGGAACAAGCACACCGATATGCGTGCGGCAGCCTTTGTCCTCGCCGTCCGGCAACTATATGCTGCCTCTCCTGTCTATTAGTGAGACTCCATAGCTGAGAGTCGAAGGGAGAAGAACATGCGTTGCGCTGAACTGTTGGTTCGCTGCCTGGAGAATGAGGGAGTCGAGTATATCTTCGGGATTCCGGGCGAGGAGAACCTCGATGTCATGGATGCGCTGCTGTCGAGCTCAATTCGGTTCATCACCGTTCGCCACGAACAGGGCGCAGCCTTCATGGCAGACGTCTACGGCCGGTTGACAGGATGTCCGGGCGTGTGCCTGGCCACACTGGGCCCGGGAGCCACCAACCTCATCACCGGTGTGGCCGATGCCAACATGGACAGAGCGCCGATCATCGCTATCGCCGGACAAGGGTCGACCCACAGGCTGCACAAGGAAAGTCACCAGATCCTGGATCTGGTGAGTCTATTCGAGCCGATCTCGAAATATGCCACCCAGTTGCTGGCGCCGGAGATCGTGCCTGAAGTCGTGCGCAAGGCCTTCAAAGTCGCCAAAGCGGAGAAACCTGGCTGCAGCTTCATCGACTTCCCGGAAAACATCGCCGCCGAACTCATCGATGACAAGCTACCGCTGAAAGTACAGGACCATCTTCCACCGATGCCGCCGCTCGCGAAACTCGAGCAGGCCGCCGAGTGCATCAACCAGGCTCGCTTTCCGTTGGTGATGGCCGGCAACGGCACCATTCGAGCCGGTGCCGCAGCCACCCTCGAAAGATTCGCTGGCACACTGAACATTCCGGTCACCACGACCTTCATGAGCAAGGGGACTATCCCGCGCGCGCATCCCCTGTCGCTAGGGGCCGTCGGTCTGTCCGCTCACGACTACATCGGCTGCGGGTTTGATCGAGCCGATGTGGTCATCTGTGTTGGCTACGATCTCGTCGAGTACCACCCGCAGTTGTGGCATCACGATCCTGACCAGAAGATTATCCACATCGATTCGCTGCCGGCCGAGGTGGACGAGCACTATATCCTCGAAGCCGGAGTGATCGGCGATATCTCCGAGTCCCTGAGGTTTCTCTGCGAGCAGATCACACCCCGCAGCGACAATTGGGCAGCCGGGTTGAGAGAGGTAATTGACCAGGAATACAGCCAGCATGCCGACGATGAGGGATTTCCGATCAAACCTCAGAAGATCCTCTGGGATCTCCGACAGATACTGGAGCAGGACGGCATTCTGATATCAGACGTCGGCGCCCACAAAATGTGGATCGCCCGCCTCTGGCAGGCCAGTGCGCCCAACACCTGCATCATCTCCAATGGGTTTGCCTCCATGGGGATCGGCGTGCCGGGTGCGCTGGCGGCCAAGCTCATCCATCCCGAGCGGCAGGTGGTCACAATCACCGGTGACGCCGGATTCATGATGAACTCCCAGGAGATCGAGACAGCCCTGCGCCTGAATCTGGCCTTTGTGATTCTCATCTGGACAGACAGCCAGTACGGCCTGATCAAATGGCACCAGGACCGGCGCTTCGGCCGCGACAGCCACATCGATTTCACCAACCCCGACTTCGTGCAATACGCCGAGAGCTTTGGCGC
>QIDL01000146.1 GCA_003228415.1 Gammaproteobacteria bacterium
TTTGATGACCGGTGGCGCGCCTCCCTGTGATCCACAACCCGCCACTACCACAGCGGCCAGAAGTATCACCAGGCTATGGACGCAGCAGGTTGGTTTTGTGTAATTCGGCATGATGATCCCCAATTCACGCACCCCGGCGCAGAATGCGCCGGGACTGTAGTTGATTCTCGAGTCGACGGCCCGTCAGAGTTTCCGGTGCTGACTCAGCTGATCCATCTGCGCCTCGTAGGCACTGGCGAATTCGTCGCCGAACAGCCGCGCGAAATTCGCATCACTGTCTCCGGAAATGTCTTTATACATGTCCACGAGCATGTCCCAGTATTTGGTCTTATTCAACGGTTGAAAAACCTTGGATCTGCGAAGCTCCAGATCGAAATCACGTCGCAATGCACCCGGGTCAAACCGACCGAGCAGGTGATCGAATGCTGCCCTCATGCCAGCCATCATGGCTATCTGATGTGCTTTCACATCGCCGAACCCTTCGTCGAGAGCTTCGACGATACCCTGAAACCCGTGTCCTTGCTGCACCAGCAGGCGCTGCAAGGCATCGATCTCATCGACACAGAATTTCAAAGGGTTGTTCTCCGAAGGGTTCATCTGGGTCATGGAGACGCGAAACTGATTCTTGACCTCGGCCCGGGCCCGCAACACCTCCATGAGTTCCTTGATGACAAGACGCAACACCAGACCGAGTGCCTGGCTGGTAGCAGGATTATCCAGCGCCCGGGCTGTCGCCTGATCGAGCCCCGCCGTCTCCAGCAGCGCGGCGATCCCCGTTCCAGGCGTTGGTGGAGCGGGGGTCTGAGTCGGCCCTGGCGTTGCCGGGTCCGGTGACGGAAACCCCGGCTGCGGCTGCGGAATCCCAGCCTGAGGCGGCTCCTCAAGCATCTGCCCCCAGGGCGCCGGAGCAGCCCCAGGGCCAGGATCGGCGGGTGGATCGGTAGCGAAGGGATCAGGTGCCGAAGCTGGAGCAGCAGGCGGCAGACCGGGCAGGGTGGTTTTATCCCAATCTTCAGGAATGACCGACCCACCGGGTTCACCCAGAGGTGTTGCGGGTGCCACAGGGGGTGAAGGGGCTAACGGAGACGCAAACGGATCCGTCACAGACGACGGCTGACCAAAGCCACCACCCTCTACGTCACCGGCTGGTGGTGGGGCAAAGGGGTCGGGAGTAGACCGGGGTGGTGTGAAACTGCCAAAGCCCTGCGCCGGCTGGTCCGCTGGTGGCCTCGGCGGCGCAGGCGACGATCCCATGAATGGATCCACCGGTGTTGGCGTTGCTCCCTGCCCGGGCAGCACTTGCAGTGGATCCACGGATTCGTTTGCCAGGGGATTCCCCGGAGTTGGCGTCGGTGTCGGCGACGAATCGGTCAGAGGCCACTGGCTGGATTGACTGGTCTGGGCAGGCCATTGGCTGGATTGAGAATTGCCCTCCTGCAGCAGGACCAGCAGCTCGAATTCTCCGATCCTGATTCGATCACCATCGGCCAATCGATGAGCATTGCCATGCCCGATCGGTTGATCGCCATCGTTCACATAGGTGCCATTGATGCTGGTATCCACCAGATAGAAGCCGTCGCTGCGGTCTTCGATGGCGGCATGTTTACTCGAGATGAACCGTTCCGGGTCTGGCAACACATAGGTATTGCCCGCCGCACGACCGATGGTTCCCGAGTTAGAGAACTTCAATTCCGTACGACCCGCCAGCTTGTGTGCACTGGCACCGATCACCTGCAGTGTTACGCCCATCTCGCTCCCGCTCTCGCTCCTCTACGGTACCGGTTCAGCCGATCCCCCCTGACCTTATATCCTCCGGATGATACCCGGCGTATGCTACTGAAATAGATCACTTCTCGCTATTGAACCGCAAATTGCTTACATCCTGTAAATCTATTTGCATTCAACAGCGATAGGTTGCCGATTGGAGCCCGAACTGATGCTGAGAATAAGACGATGCTGAGGAAATTGAGGCCGGTGATATGAGCTTCGCCGCCAGAATGACAGACAAGGTCCTGCAATCGACCCCTCACTGCCACTCGCCGATTCATCCAGCGGCGCCGACCCCGACGCCAGTACCACACCCGGGGTTGCCACTGTCGATCATAAAGGGGCAGCCGAATGTGATGATTGGTGGCCAGGCAGCCGCACGGGTCACCGACATGACCGAGCCCTGCATGCTGCCAAGCTGCGTACCGGCAGGGCCTGGCATGATCAGCAAAGGCTCCGCAACCGTGTTCATCGGAGGCATGCCTGCTGCAAGGGTTGGCGATATGACCAGCCATGCGTCCTGCGTCGCGCCGATTCCATCACCCACCGGCACCATCCTTCCGCCCGGTTGCCCCACCGTCCTCATCGGCGGCTGAGTCCCTCTTGCGGCGATCCCACTTCGAGGCGTTCGGCCCGATCTGCCCACGTTGCAGAGCTCAGGACGACAGCTTTTCGAAATTGACGATCGCCGAAGTCTTCAAAGGTAACCGCAGTCTCGTCCTGGAAGGAGTGCTGCACTGCAGTGACGCATCCTGCCAGCAGGAATTTCCCGTCATTGACGGTATCCCCATCATCGTTCCCGACGTACGCCTGCTGTTGTCGACCCAGACACAGCAGATCACCACACGCTCAGATCTTCATCATGCTACCCAGGGCATGCTCGGGGACGCCTCGGGTGACGCCTCCGAATACAACACCCGGCGCCAGCATCTGAGCATCTATGGTTGGGACGCCTATGCTGAATTCGACCACGCGTATGAGGAACCTGACACGCAACCGGGCGCGCTTGCGCGGTGCCTGGAAACGGGCCTGGAACTTCTGGACGGATTCGAGGGGCCGGTGCTGGACCTGGGCTGCGCCGTCGGGCGCAGTACGTTCGAACTCGGCGCGCGAACCGGAGAACCGGTACTCGGGATAGATCTCAGCTTCGCCATGCTGCAACTGGCGCAACAGGTGCTGCAGACCGGTCGGGCCAGCTTTCCCGGCGTGAGACAGGCGTGGTCTACGAAACGATGGATATTGCAACGCCTTTCGATGACGCGGCAAACGTGGACTTCTGGCTCTGCGATGCGATGGCGCTACCGCTACCGCCCGGGTGCGTAAAATTTGCCAGCGCACTCAACCTGCTCGACTGCGTGCCCTCACCGCTGGCGTTGCTTAAGAATATCGAAATCGTTCTGGCAGACGATGGCACGGCGCTGATCGGCAGTCCCTATGACTGGAGCTCGGGGGCCAGCCCGATGGAACACTGGATCGGCGGGCACTCTCCCCGGTCCGACTTCCAGGGCAGTTCGGAACGTCTGCTGGAAGCCCTGCTGACCCCGGGCGCACATCCTCAGTCGCTGGATCAACTCAGCCTGGTGAATGCGGCGGCCGACGTGCCCTGGCAGACCCGACTGCACGCGCGCAGCCTCACTCACTACCGCACCCACTTGCTGGCCCTGAAAAAAAGTCCGGCAGATCCTGCGATCAGTTGATTCGCTGTATCTCGTTGGGCTGGAAGCTTCGAACCATG
>QIDL01000618.1 GCA_003228415.1 Gammaproteobacteria bacterium
CTGTCAGGCAGGCTGATGGGGTGCTCCGGTTCTCTCACCTGTTCGTGCCAGTCGAGCGCCTGGAATATCCGCTCGGCGCTCGCCATGGCTCTGAATAGAACGTTGTATTGCTGCCCCAACACGCGGATCGGCCGGATGAACATGTCGACAAACTGAGAGAACAGGATGACGCTGCCGAGAGAAATGGCATCCTGCAGCGCCGAACCTCCGCCTACCCAGATGATCACCGCCAACGCCATGTTGACCATATTGTCCATGAACGAGCCATAGCTCGATTCCAGGCTGATGGCATTCAATTCGCGTTTCTTGTTGGTGGCGTTGATCTCGCTGTAGGTATCCAGGTTGCGTGCCTCCCGATTCGACAACTGCACCACCGCCATACCAGAGAGGTTCTCCTGCAGATTCTGGTTGAGTTGAGAGACCGTGTTGCGGATCACCCGGTAGATCCGTCGCGTCGCCTGTCGAAAGAAGTAGGTGATGACTCCGAATATGGGTACCGCGATCAGCAGGTAGAGCGTGAGCTGAACGTCGATGGCCAGCATGATGGCAAGGCCAAGGAAAAATGGCACGAACTCACCGATCAACATGCCGAGCCCCATGAGCAACTCAAACAACGCCTGCACATCGTTGGTGATGCGCGTCATGACCCGACCTACCGCCACCCGGTCGTAAAAGGACGACGGCCGCCGCTCCATGTGCGCAAACAGATCGTGGCGCATGTCTCGCAAGGACGACAGAACCGTTTTCGCAAAGGTGATTCGATGCAGGTGGTAGAAGCATTGGCAGAACAGTGTAAATGTCCCGAACAGCACACAGGCACTGACGATTGGCGCCCAGCCGGTGATCCCGCTGACTGCCGTATTCAACGCATTCATACCGAAATCCGGTAGCAGTGCGTTGGGCTCGCCGATGATGATGCCGTCGATGACCACCCGGCTGACCACCACCGGCAGCAGAATGGCAAGCACGGAGGCCAGCAGCACCAGCACGATGCTCCCGGCCGCCAGAGTTCTGTGTGGTCGAGCCCAGCCCAGTATCCGCCGTAGATACTGCATATTCATGGCCTGGCCTTCGATGTCCGCATCGAAGATCGAGTGATCCAGAGGCTCATCCGGATAGGCATTCGCCGTGTTCGTGGTATTCATCAGGAGGCCGCCATGCCGGTCGATTGCAGATCTTCGGCTGCATTCAGCCTGTTACGCTGCGAACGTTCGAGCTCCGCGTAGAACCCGTCCTGCGCCAGCAGTTCTGAATGACTACCGATCTCTACCACCCGGCCTTCGTCGAGCACGATGATTCGATCTGCGTGACGGGCAGTAGAGACCCGATGGGAGACCAGCAGGGTGGTGTGTTCGCTGCGCACCTGCTTCAGGCCGGAAAGTATCCGTTCTTCGGTCTCGGTATCCACAGCGGAGAAACAATCATCCAGGATCAGCAGCGGGGTTCGACGAATCAGCCCCCGCGCCAGCGCCGTGCGCTGTTTCTGGCCACCGGAAAGTGTGACCCCGCGCTCGCCAAGTACGGTATTCAAACCTTCCGAGAAGCCTTCGATGGTCTCTTCGAGCGCCGCTGCGTGAGCGATCTCCAGAATCTCCTGGTGGTCCCGACTGGGGTCGTCGTAGGCAATGTTGTCGCTGAGACTATCGGCGAACAGGAACGGATCCTGCAACACCAGACAGACTCTTTCTCTCAAGAACTTCAACGGGAAGCCCGATATGGGGTGGTCGTCCAACAGAATCTCACCTTTCGTGGGATCGAGCAGTCGTACGAAAAGCCGCAACAACGTCGACTTACCGGAGCCTATCCGGCCAAGCAGAGCGATGGTTTCACCTGGCGAGACATCGAACGTCACATCCTTCAAGGCGAACTTGTCTTTGCCCTCGTATTGATAAGACAACTTCCGCACTGAAATCTTGCCGGTAAGCTCGGGAAATTCGCTGGAGGGTTGATCCTGGATCTCCGGCTCGTAGTCGAGGATCTCGAACAACCGCTCGGTGCCGGAAGCTCCACGCTGCCACTGTGTGACCAGCGATCCCGCCTCCCGCACCGGCCACAGCACCAGTACCAGGTAGGAAAAAAAGGCGGCAAATGTGCCGATGGTGATCTCACCCCGGGATAGCAGCACGCTGCCGTAGCCGATGATGATGATCGTCCCGCTCGAAGCCAGCACCGGCATCAACGCACCTAAAAGAGATGCTTTAGTGAAGAGGTTCAGATTGCGGTCGGCAAAATCCTGATTGACCAGGGCGAAGCGTTCAATCTCACGCTCCTCCTGGGCCATGGCCTGGACGGTGCGGATACCGTTCAGATTCTCCTGCACGAAGGTCGAGAGTCCCGCGAAACCTTCCTGAACACGACGACTCAACGCAAAAATGCGCCTGGAGAAAAGGACGGCGACAAAACCGATGATGGGCATTGGCAGCAGGATGGCCAACGTCAGCGCAGGCGAGAGGCTGAACATGAAGACCAGCCCCACAATCGCCGTCAGCAACAGAATCAGCGTCATGCGGATTGCGCCAGCCAGGATCTCGCGGCACAGGGTGATGTCGTTGATGGCCCGCGCCATCAGATCGCCGATGCTGAAGCGGGCAAAGAAACCGGGGCCCTGTAGTTGCAGGTGCTGGTACAGGCGATTACGCAGATCGAATGCTGCGTTGACGCCGATCCTGCGCATCGCAACTCGATAGGTGACAGTCACAGCCATCTGAAATATCACGCAGACCACGATGGCGAACGCCGGGTAGGCCAGGGTTTCGGCCGCCGCGCCAACATCGATGGTGCCAGCGGCGATGGACGCTCGACCCTCCGCGATGCGATCGATACCGGTTTTCACGAACAGCGGGATCATGCCTTCAAAGGTACGGGCAATGATCATCCCCACCACCGCCAGGCCAAACGACAAGCGGTAGCGTTTGAGATAGATCGTAAGCCGCAGTAAGGAACGCATGATATTCCCGGAAAACCCATTCAAGCCCGTCGCCGAAAGCGCAACGGGACTAGCTGTGTGAAGGCTTGTTATGAAGACCGGCGATCGGTATTGGCCCAGGAATCGATCTATTTGCCGCTTTGTTTACCGATCTGTCTATCGATAGGAGAGCGCAAAGGTCGAGCAGCGCTACCGACGCTCAGGTCTCCTGAGGTGGGTCAATAATAGCGGAGCCAGGCGCAAGGCGCCAGAAACAGAGGCAAATTCGAATTCGAAACTCGACCCATCAAGTGTCTGCTGACTTGTCATCGCCTCGCCAGGTCACCACTTCCTCCAACCTTTTCCTTTGAATATCCGGCACTTTCACATCGGCTGCCGGATAACCGGTAACAACGATCAGATAAGCCCTTTCGTTCTTTGGACGGTCGAGTATCTCGCGCAGGAAACCCATGGGTGAGGGCGTGTGAGTCAGGGTGGCGAGTCCAGCGTGGTGTAGTGCCGTCAGCAGCATACCGGTCGCGATGCCTACGGATTCCGGCACGTAATAATTTTTGTGCCTGGTGCCATCGGCAAGC
>QIDL01000250.1 GCA_003228415.1 Gammaproteobacteria bacterium
TGCCGCAGCAGACGCCATCACGCTTCGAGCGCACATTGAAACGCGTCATCGGACTCAGACCCGACAGAATTTCTCTGTATAGCTACGCACACCTTCCCAATCGCTTCAAAACTCAGAAACAGATCAAAGAGAATCAACTCCCGAATGCACCGACCAAGCTCCGGCTGCTGAAACTCGCGATTGATGCGTTCACCGACGCAGGATATGTCCACATCGGCATGGATCACTTCGCCTTACCGGAAGATGAACTGGTGCTGGCGCAGCGCAGCGGCAGCCTGCACCGCAACTTTCAGGGCTACACCACACACGGCCACTGCGACCTGATCGGGCTGGGCATCAGCGCGATCAGCAGCGTCGGAAACGTCTACTGTCAGAATGCAAAAACGTTAGACAACTATATGGCTGCCATCGACGCGGATCGACTTGCTGTCGAGCGCGGCCTGGAACTGAGTGACGATGATCGCATGGTTCGGGCACTCATCGGCACGCTGATGTGTCACTTCCATCTGAACATCGCTGAATTCGAGACCACCTGGTCAATCAGTCTCGCGGCAGAATTTCCCGAGGCACAGTTGCGGCTGCAACGCATGCAGTCAGACGGGCTGCTGGAGCTGACAGACGACTTCATCCGGGTGACCGACAAGGGTCGATTCCTGATCAGAAACGTGTGTATGGCATTCGACCGCTACCTGCCCCCGCAAACGACCGGATTTTCCAAGGCGATCTAGGAGCCCTCAGCTTTTCGAACCGCAGAAAAGCGCTGTCGCGGAACAAACACGGTGCCGTGTCCGTGGGTCGCGACCGTGTTAGATGAAAGACCTCAGCTTTTCGAACCGCAGAAAAGCGCTGCCGCGGAACAAACACGGTGTCGTGTCCGTGGGTCGCGACCGTGTTAGATGAAAGACCCTCCAAACAACTCCCGCAAGTTACTTATGATTTTCCCGGGTCAAGCCTTCCTCCTCATGGAGAACGCCCGAAAGGACACCCCAGTCTTTGTCATTGATTTGCGCTTCCAGCAACGGAAATAGACGGGAATCTTCAAAATTCATATGGCGCCGCTGCAGATTTACGTACTCTGCAGCGGTCTCGACGAATTCGTCCCGAGTAATAGCACCACCTTTCTTTGCCAGTTGAATCTGATTGGCTAGAACTTCAGTCATCGCCCTGATCTCCTGATGCTCACGTAGGTTCTTGAACACCAGATGGCGCTCTATCGGAGTCAAACCCCTGTCCACCAGCTGATCAAACAGTCGGTCTTCCAGCGGATGGTGCACCTGGTCTGCGTAGTAGTCCAAAAACTCAATCAGTTCGCTCAGCCGCTGCCAGTCCAGGATCGAAACCGCTGCATCGGATTGCTCCATGAACTCCCGCACGACACCCGCGATACGCGCATGATCGCCTCTCAATCGATCCATCAAACCAGGCGTCAATCCGTATGTGGTCATGCCCGCCGGCTCCGGTTTAATCGAATTCCAGGTAGACGGCAAGCACGTTGCAGCCGGCATCATGCAAAACTGCATTTGCCGTCGACCCCAGCAGCAGACTGATTCCATGTCGACCATGACTGCCTATGACGATGAGATCGGCCTCGGTACTGACCGCAATTTCGCGAATTTCCTGTGCCGGTGATCCCATGATGATGTAGATATTTTCACTGAGGATCCCGTATTCAGCAGCCAGCGTTTCGAGCTGTTGTCGAGCCTGTGTCAATGCTTCTTCTTCGAAAGACACCGCTCCAACGGAAATCGGAGCCATGTCCAGGCCGCCATATACCTGGGTCAACGGTTTGATCACAGTAACGAGATGCATCTGGGCAGAGTTGGTCGAAGCCACTACCTGTGCGGCATCGAGCACCTCTCTGGATTGCTCGGAAAGATCGATCGCAACGAGAATGTTTGAGTATTTCACTGGAATTACACCGCCTGTCGATTCACAGCTGTTCAGTATCAGGGAGCGTAGTCAAACGCTCCCGGGCTCCACAACTCCGGAAAGCCCGCCGTAAGTCTTCGGGAAACCCCTAGTGACAGACTACCTTGCTGTCGGAGTTAATCACTTTATCTAGGTCAGGCACCGAATCATGCTGAATATCAAGGCGGCACAGGAAATCCTGAACTTCCGCAAAGAGGAACTCGTTGCACGCCAGAAGCGTGTATCCCGGTACACACGACACCGGGAAGAGCCACTACCTCAGGACTTCGCCGAGCAGGCGATCGAGCTGGAAAATGGCGAGACCCTCGTCGCTCTGGACCAGGAGCTGACGCTGGAACTCAAACGTATCGATCAGGCTTTGATCCGTATCGAAAGTGGCGACTACCTGCACTGCCAGACCTGCAGGGAAGAGATTGGCGAAGCGCGTCTGAAGGCGCTGCCGTATAGCGTGTTGTGCATCGAATGCGCCAGCGCCGCCGCATAGCTGCACGACCCGGCAGCACCGCATGATGAGTGAGCCGAAAATCGAATCGGTAATGACCCCGTCCCCTTACTCGGTGGCGCTGGATGCGCCGATTGGGGCAGCCCGCAAACTGATGCTTGATCATCACGTCCATCACCTGCCTGTTACCAGGGGTAGCGAACTGGTGGGCATCGTGACCGATCGCGACATAAAACTCCTGCTGGGTCCGGAACTCGGCTCACCAGACCCAAAAGAACTCAGTGTCGAAGACGCCTACGTGAGTGATAGCTTCACCGTGGATCTTCACGTACCACTGGTGAAAGTTCTGGCTACCATGGTCGATCGCCAGATCGGTGCCGCACTCGTCACCCGTCACGGCAGGCTCGCCGGGATATTCACCGCGATGGATGCGTGTCTGGCACTGCAGAAATTGCTTGACGATGAGTACCCGCCGCCGCCAGATCCTGCCTGATCACATGAAACAGAAGCGCTATTCAAAACTCCTGTTAGCCATCGCGCTGATAATCGGCAGCACCTCCGGCAGTGCGCATTCTCAGGCATACGATGGCGGGGAGCTTTTCGCTCTGAATTGTTCCAACTGTCATGGAAATTTCGGTGAAGGAGATGGTGCAGTCACCCCGTCTCTGTCGGTGGTTTTGCTCGACCTGCGCTACTTGAGTGCGCGGAACGAAGGTATCTTTCCGGAGACTTTCGTTCGCCAGATCATTGACGGTCGGAAGCATCGCGCGGACCACGGACCGATCGGCATGCCGGTCTGGGGTGCGGAGTTTTCGCGTAGCGAAGGTTTTGGCGACACGGGCCAGGCAAGAGTGGCAGAGAAGATCCTGGCAATCACTCGGTTTCTCGAACAGATCCAGATCAACGAATAATTCACGCAGCCATCCGGCCTCCGATCAGCGTCAAATCAGGATGAACAAAGAGTCCAAGAAGAGATCAGGGATGTATGATCAGCACATCACTCGGAGACTTATCAAGAATTTTTTCCGCGGAGTTTCCGAGCAGCCGAGCACCAAAACCCCGGTGGGCCGTACTACCGACTACAACCATTCCCGCTCCAGTCTTGCGGGCGGTGGCTGCCACCATT
>QIDL01000426.1 GCA_003228415.1 Gammaproteobacteria bacterium
ATCGAATCGCGCTGGCATCGGTCGCTCCGCTGGATACCCTCATCGAAAATCCGCAGCGCGTGGCGGCCTACATCAATTGGATGGTGGAGCCGGGCAGCGTCGTGGTACTTCACGATGTGGATGCCCGCGGGCGCCGCACGGCTCAGACGCTCGAGATACTGCTGCCGATGTTGCAGGACAGAAGCTACGCGGTAATGAGCCTGGGGCGGCTGGATGCGCAGGCGGGACAACCAGGCGCCGACGGTCAATCAGCGAACCAATCAGGGATCGAACCCGAAGCCACTCGGCAGGCGTCGGGAACGGACGCTCCCGAAGCATCAGCTCAGCAGCACATCCGTAGTGAAAAATCCATGAAACTGATGCGGTAGATGATGCGGTAGAAACAACGTGCAAACCTGGTCCGTCAGGGCATCGGCACGGAAGATCTGCAATTCGCTGCGATGCTTGAAGCCATCGAAGCTCACCTTCTGAATGGCGTTGAAAAAGCTGTCAGCGCCGTTGTCTATGGAGCAGGCCGTGTAGCACGCTTCATGCTTTTCCCCACGACCCGGGTACACAGCATCCACCACGACTTCATCTGCGGTCTCGAAGGCATTGCCGAAATCGATGATCGCGCCGGGAGCGGTTTCGAATTCACCGATCTTCTAGCGACCCGGGCCATTGCGCAGAAAGCTACCCTCAATGCCTTCATCGCCACCGCCCGAATCAGAAAAGCGCGACGCGATCATACACGCAGCCCGAGCTCGATTGAGCTCCGACGAATTCGTCTCGACGCACGGGGCCAACAGGTAGACGTCCACACCCTTCTTTGGGCACAATCTCCAGGAAAGTCGAACGGTGAGACGCAGGTAGCGTCACTAGAGGAGTTGACCTGACCATGGACCTGAAGCTTCAAGGACGATGTGGCATCGTGGTCGGTGGCAGCCGCGGCATAGGCAAGGCGATTGCGCTGGAACTGGCGAATGAAGGGGTCGACCTGGTCATCGCTGCCCGGAACGCGGAACGCCTGGAGCAAACGGCTGCCGAGATCAACTCCACAACGGGTCGCAGGATCGTCCCCCTGATCTGCGATGTCACCAGTCGGGATCAGGTCGATGCGATGGTGGCTGAAGCTGCGAGTTCACTTGGCGCCCTGCACATCCTCATCAACAGCGGCTCGGCACCCGGCGGATCACCCACCGCGGTGGGCTACATCGAGACCATTGTCGATGAGGATTTTCTCGAGGACTTCAACATCAAGTACCTGGGCGCGCTGCGCTGCACCCGAGCCTGCATCCCACACCTCAAGCAGTCCGGTTGGGGCCGCATCGTCAACATCAGCGGCTTGAACGCGCGAATCGCCGGTAATCTATCCGGCGGAGCCCGCAACACCTCTCTGGTGCATTTCACCAAGACGCTGGCGACTCAACTCGGGCGTGACGGCATTACTGTCAACTGTATTCATCCGGGGATCACCCGCACCGAACGTACCGCCGAGTTACTTCAGACTCGGGCGGAACGCGATGGAACCACGCCGCTCGAGGTCGAAGCGAGCGACTATGCAAAAGGCAGCCCGCGGGCAAACGCCATCGGGCGGATGGTAGACGCCGCGGAAATTGCCCATCTCGCGACCTTTCTCTGCTCGGACAGGGCCTGGTCGGTCACAGGTGAAGTCATCGCAGCGGACGGTGGAGGTGGCTCCTCTGTCTACTACTGACGCCAGATTCACATTGTGAACAAACTAACCGGAGCTCAATCATGAGTACCTTCGATGGGTACATCGGCATGGAGTGCGCGGTTATGCGCGTCCAGTCCGGGTAGGACGTCGAATCACGGTGGTGCGAACAGAAATCCTCGGCGACGGCGACAAGCTGCTGGCGGAGGTCACCACCACTCATGTTCCTGTCTGAGCCAGGACTTCTCGAGGAACAGCAACGTATTGACAGTGAGCCTTCCGGGCAAGACTCTAGCCCCCTGTGATTACGACCACCGGATCAGCCAGACAATCAGCCACCGCGGCACCATCGCGCCGTCGGATGAACTGGCGCTGGGCGGCCGCCGTGTTTTTCTTCCTGTCCGCCCTCTTCGGCATGCTCATGGGCGTTTCACTATCGGAACGACCGGAAGTGATAGAAGCCAGCGTGCTGACCAAGATCTATTACAGTCTGGGGCTGTTCGTGGTGGGCGGTCTCGACCTCGGCATTCCAACGGGCGGACCATTGATCGGTCGCACCCTGCTGTGGATCGCCTACTTCGGTGCGCCTCTGCTGATGGCGTCCGCTGTCCTGGAAGCGGTGCTGCGGATCATGCGGCCCCAGCGCTGGCAACTACGACGCCTGCATGACCACATCGTCATCGTTGGTTGCGGTGAACTGACCACCAGCTATCTCAGAATGCTCCGTGGTCATGCCACAAAGACACCGATCGTGGTGATAGATGAAACCATAGATCCGATACGCGAAGAGGAACTGGAACAGACCTTCGACGTCACTCTGGTGGTCGGTGACATCAGCCACGAATTCCTGCAGCGCGAATTGCAACTGGACAAGGCGCTGCAGGTCATTTTTCTGGGAGACAACGACTTCATGGGTTATGAAGCAGCCAGCAAAGTGCTGCGGCAGTTCCCGATGCTGGAGTCGAAAATCGTCCTGCATTGTCACAATCTGCGCTTCCTGCGATCGATGCAGGACACTTCCGTGGCAAAACTCTGCACAACCTTCAATTCCTATCATCTGGCCGCTAAGAGCCTCGTCGAGCAGGCCATGCTGCGGCATTTCAAGAGCACCGAGAGTCGCGATGTGGTCGTTATCGCCGGGTTCGGTCGTTTCGGCCAGACCGTCCTGGAGGAACTGGAGGCCCAGGCGGACTCGGAACTGGACAGAGTGGTGCTGATCGACATCGACGCGGACCGCCGGGTGCTGGTGGCCGAGGAACAGCAACTCATGACCGGCAACTACCGGCGGTTGATTCTCCAGGGAGACATTTCTCATCCCGAAGTCTGGCGTAACCTGGTCAGCTCGGTGGACCTCGAAGCCCACCAACCGACCATAATCCTCGGTACCGGACGTGCCGAGGACAACCTTCGTACCGCACTCTGGATCAAACGCAAATACCCGAACGCCCTGGTCTTTGCTCGCACCAACGACATCTCCGAACTCGCCCTGGAGGTCGGTGCCGAACACGACATTCAGGCATTCAGCATCAAACAACTGGTGGAGGACAACCTGCCGGAGACCTGGCTGCCCCCTTCCATCCGGACCATCCGGACCATCCGGACTTCTGCCTGACGGCTCGCCCTGCTGGAAACACCGCATATCTCTCCTGTTCCGCGTCGATTAGCATAGCGGATCAACTGGAAATAATGGATGCACTCATGGCGGGAAGAGTTAGCGGTAAAATTGCGTTGGTTACGGGCGGCGCATCGGGAATCGGTAAAGCCTGCGCAGCCAGACTGGCAGCCGAGGGCGCGATCGTCGTCATCACCGATATCGATGACGAGTTAGGCCAGACAACGGCA
>QIDL01000124.1 GCA_003228415.1 Gammaproteobacteria bacterium
CTGGGTCGTGTAGCGTCCAGCAGTGTCCAGCAGCACGGCCTCTTCGGTGAACCACCAGTCACAATTGCGGGTACCGCCCACGCCACGAAGCGCATTTTTCCCGAATCGGTCCGACAACGGGAAACGCAGCCCCGAGTTAACGAGAGCCGTCGTCTTACCGGCGCCGGGGGGGCCGATAATGATGTACCACGGCAGTTCGTAGAGATTCGCAGCCTTACCCGAACCGGTCTTCCGCAGTACCTGCATCGCTTCTTCGAAGCGCGCCTTCAGCGCCGCAACTTCTTCAGCCGAGCGGGCACCGTCTTCGGACCCGGCAGACTCACCTTCGACGATACCCGAGGTTATCTCGTCGGCCGCCTTTTTTGCTCGCAGATGTCTGAATAGATGCCAGCCCAGCCAGACAAGCACCACCACGCCGATCGTCAGCAGCCTTGCCAGCAGCCCTTCCAGCGGGCGGGTTTCACCGAAACCAAGCAACGGGCCGACAAAGTAAATGAGCAGGGCAATAAACAGCACACCCAGACCGCTTACAGACCACGGATTACGGATGAATGCCATCACAATGCTGCCGCCTCGTAGTAAAGGGTGATTTCCACCCGGCGATTCAGCGCCCTGTTGACCGCATTGTCGTTGGCCACAAGAGGCTCGGAGTCGGCTCTACCTTCGAACGACACCCGCCGTTGCGGTAGTTCATCTCGCAGCAACGCGGCGACCGATTCTGAGCGTCGCTGCGAAAGAATCAGGTTTGACGGAAATCTGATACTTCTGATGGGTTGATCGTCCGTATGTCCGACCACCGATATGCCACCATTGAATTGCTTCAGACCTTCCGCAACCCGGCTTACCAACGATCTGTTCTCAGCCCCGACCACAGCCTGCCCTGAAGGAAACAGGCCCCAGAGCCTGACTCTGGACCGGCTGGCACTTTCTTCCACATCGAGCATGCCGCCTGTTACCGCCACCGCCACTTCCGGAATTCCGTTCAATACCTCGCTCAGGGTCACGGATTGAACGATCGGCATCGCAGTTCGAGTCTCGAGCGGTACCGTATCTCTCGCCAGTTGCAGAATGCTTCCGGCAACGGGGTCGAGTTGTGAGTTGAGCGCGAACAGAAATCCGATGTATACCAGCAGGCTGACACCACCACCGATCACACCGAGCACCCACAGCGGAATGTACTGCGCAAGACGCGGACGGCTGTCTTCAACACCTCGCCAGCGTATCGATAACTCCCGCTCAGCCTGGCCCCGGAAGTTCCTGATCGCCTCATAGACCGAATGCGTAACCTGATCCAGTTCCGCACGGCCACGCGGTTGCAGCCGGTACTTCCCTTGAAATCCGAGCGCCAGGCAGACATACATGAACTCGAGCAGATTCAGATTCCCTGCCGGGTCCTGGAACAGCCGTTCCAGAATCTGAAAAAACTTTTCACCACCTCCGGCCTCATTGTGAAATCGAACCAGCAATGTCTGATTGGCCCAGGCGCTTTCAGCTCCCCAGGGGGTAGAAAGCACTGTTTCATCGAGAAGCGTGCAGATGGAATATCTGGCCGCCAGTATCCTTTCAGGCGCTTCGCCGAGTTGCCGTGCTTTTGCCTCGAAATTCATGACTTCCTGGCCAACATGCGTCTGAAGGCCCAGTGGGTCGGCGTGGGATATGCTGCCGCGAAGCTGGTTGACCAGCGCGAACAGCGGTCCGGCCGCCTGCAGAAGTGGATTGTTACTCGACCCGGAAATCGTGATCGGTTCCGCGCCGATGCCCGGCGCCGGGCCGGGGGATAACGGCGGTCCTGGCGTCTGCGCAGGTTCGTTGCGCCGACCCCCAGGCATCGGTTTGATCATTGTACGATCGCTGTCTCCACCGAACGGATCACTCACAAAACTATCCTCTGATTGCCCAGAACTCCAACTGCAGATCCGGGAATTCACCGCCCACGTGCAGGGCGAATCCTCCTGAATTCTTCAGTCCTCGCCAATACTCCGAGTTTCGATCCAGCTCGAAATAGGTGTTGCCAGCATGGAACGGAATCTGCCGCGGCGCTGCACCCAGAGAGCGAATCGGTATCCCGGGCAGGGCAGAATTCACCAGATCCCGGATGTTTTCCACCGAGCCGATTTTGATTTGAGACGGGAACCGTGCCTGCAGCTCTTCTACCGGCATGCTCGCAGACACCGCCAGTACAAAGGTCGCTTGTTCGAGCAGGCTGGGATCTGCCAGGGAACCCACTTGAATGCCGAATGACCGCTGCTTGAGCGGGATCGGTACGGCCGACTGTTCCAGGACCATGCTGAGTGAGTCCCGCAAAATCTTCATGAGCGGCTCGTAACTCCCTTTCAGATCATCGTGTTTGTAGGTCGGCATCTGCTCCGGCCGCTGGCTTTGCGAAGTGAAGGTCGCCAGTTCTCCGGCTATCCCCACCAGCAGCCGGAACACGGTTTCCGGATGTAGATCGGCGAGCCCGGCCAGGTGAGCCAGGATCGGTTCGTAGCGGTTGACCATCTGGAGCATCAGAAAGTCGCCGATTTCCGCAGCGCCCCCCTTCCCCGACTGAGACACCCGCCCGGCAAGAGCCTCACCGCGATGGTGAAGCAGTCCTTGAATTTCGGTAATGAAGCCGCTGAATCGTCGGATCGCCTGAACATTCAATATCGGCGGCAGAAATGAATCGTCCACGATGACCTGTCGATCCACCCGACACTCGATAATTCTGGCGATCCCGACACAAGCAAAGTCGGCGCGCTCGTCACGTTCCAGCAACAACCGGGTGTTCAGACTCCCTACCTGAAGCAGGGCGGGACTGTCAGCGGACGTCGTGCCGTCGCGGCCTTCGAAGTCCCGTATCACGTGACGAGGCATGGCCTCGGCATCAGCTTTACTGGCCGTGTCCTGAGAGCCGGGACGCCGAACCGGTAACGCGAGATAGACCGTGCAATCACGGGTTTCTTCATCTATCTCCAGCGGCGTGGGGGCAATATCTTCACCGGGGATTTCAAATGGCGTCCCATCAGGGAGTACGCCCCGGGCCGAAGCAACGCCGATCTTACCGATTCGCAACAGGTCCGTATCCACTTTCAACTCGGTAAATCCCCAAGCGTAAGGCCGCAGATTGCCACTCCTCGTTTCCACGAAGTGTTCCAGATAACGCGTTTCCTGCTGGAAATGTTGCGGCCTGAGGAACAATCCTTCCGACCAAACGATCTTGTTACGCCAGGACATTCCTTTCATCCACCCACGGAGATTGAGACCGACCGCTCACCAACAGTTATCAGCAGACGTTTGTCTTTGAATATGTTGATACGATCCATCATTTTGCTTTCCGGCAACTCGATCACCGCCCGCCACCGGGAGTTCTCGATGTCGCTGAAGGCACCCAGCACACCAACGTATCCGGTCTGCACATCGAACTCCGCTTCCAGAGACTGGTTGACACCAGGTTGTAAGGTGATCTGTTCGCGGTGCAACAAGTCCGGACCGAGAGCGATACCCTTGGGGTC
>QIDL01000107.1 GCA_003228415.1 Gammaproteobacteria bacterium
GTCGGAAGGCTCGCCCCACTCGAAATAGCTCAGCCGCGGACCGCTGGTTTGAAAGTCATGCCGGACGGGTTCGGCTACGGGGGTCTTTCTGGAATCGGTTGTCATGGGTGGCCTGGGTTCATTTCCGTGATTGGGGCAAAGCCGCGCATGGTAGCCCAGATTTCGATAAACTGCGCCGCTCTCGCCTGATTTGGCATGCCGGTAGACATGAACCGCACAACCACCAAGGCCGACATTGTGTCTTCCGAAGCGGAAGCACTGATCCTGGTCGATCCGTCGGACCAGGTCGTGGGTTATCTGGACAAATCTCAAGCCCACAACGGTGACGGGATCCTGCACCGGGCATTTTCCCTGTTCGTGTTCAACGATGGCGGGCAGCTACTGCTCCAGCAACGGGCACCCGACAAGCGTCTGTGGCCAGGGTACTGGTCCAACAGCTGCTGTTCTCATCCCCGCAAAGGTGAAACCATGGATGTCGCCGTGCACCGTCGCCTCGAGCAGGAGCTCGGCCTCAGCGCCGAACTCCAATTCACCTACAAGTTCGAATACACGGCATCGTTCGGCGATCTCGGCACCGAGCACGAACTCTGCTGGGTCTATGTAGGGCGTTCGAATGCCGTGCCCGTCATCAATACCACCGAGATCATGGACTGGCGCTGGATCGATTCAGCCGCCCTGACAGACGCCATATCCGCCGAACCCGAACGCTACACACCCTGGTTGAAACTGGAGTGGGAGCGTCTGAACCGGGACTTCGGAGCCAGACTGCCCGCCTCTACCTGAACCATTTTCGTTCCTTTTAACCCCTTTTCCTGCCCCGCCGCGTTAACCCCTCTGAAGTAATCACTACCCTGTACTTGAAGAGGAACTGTCATGACCACTAAATTTACCCTGCTTGGGGCATTGGTCTGCCTCAGCCTGATCGGTTGCAGCAGCACCGAAGACGGCGATCTCAGCAACGCTCGGCCGGACACCACCGAGACAAAGATCATCCACCCCGATCCGACTCGGCCCGCGGTGTTGCCGCTGCCGGGTTCAATAGCTGAGGAAGCGGAGACGGTTTCCGCGGCCGTGGACCAACCCGCGCTCAAGATGCATCGCGAACGGATTCTGAGTTCCCTGGATAGAGAGGCTTACAGCCACTTTGACAACAACCCGATCCACCTCGTCAGCGAATCTCCGGTGTCTACTTTCTCCATCGATGTGGACACGGCGTCCTACAGCAACATCCGCAGGATCATCGCTCAGGGCTCGATGCCACGCGCCGATGCTGTTCGTGTCGAGGAGATGATCAACTATTTCTCATACGGCTACCCGAATACCGGGTCCACCGACGATCCCTTCTCGGTCTACACCGAAATAGGTCCAAGCCCCTGGCATCCCAATCGTCATCTACTCCATGTGGGTATCAAAGGTCATGAGATACCCGAAGCCGATCTGCCGCCTGCCAACCTGGTGTTTCTCATCGACGTTTCAGGCTCTATGCAGAGCGCGGACAAGCTGGCCCTTCTGAAGACGTCCATGAAAATGCTCATCAGGCGTTTGTCTCATGCAGATCGTGTTGCCATCGTCGTCTACGCCGGTGCGGCGGGTACTGTGCTGGAACCGACCTCAGGCAGCGAGCAGGCAACCATACTCTCAGCCATCGACCGGCTGAGCGCCGGAGGTTCCACCAATGGCGGCGCGGGCATTCGGCTGGCCTATTCACTGGCCGAACAGGGGTTCATCACCGAAGGCGTGAATCGTGTCATTCTCGCCACCGACGGCGACTTCAACGTGGGTACCACAGACAACCAGGCACTGAAAAACCTGGTGGAAAGTAAACGCGTCTCCGGTGTCGCCTTGTCGGTACTCGGTTTTGGCAGTGGCAACTACAACGACGCGCTGATGCAGGAACTCGCCCAGATCGGCAACGGTAACGCGGCCTATATCGATACTCTGAACGAAGCGCGCAAAGTGCTGGTCGACGAAATCGGCGCCACTCTCAACATCATCGCCAGGGACGTTAAAATTCAGATCGAGTTCAATCCCCAAGCGGTGGAGGAATACCGGCTCATCGGCTACGAAACCCGATACCTGAGTCGCGAAGACTTCAACAACGATGCGGTGGACGCCGGTGACATTGGTGCCGGCCACACCGTTACCGCACTCTATGAAGTTGCTCTGAAGGGTTCCGGCGGTTCATTGATCGATCCGTTACGATACGGAAACTCGGCGCCCGCCTCCGCAGAAGGAGCACAAGCTGAAACAGCACAGGCCAGCGAGCTGGCCTACCTGAAGCTTCGCTACAAACTGCCGGACTCCGAGGGCAGCCGGCTCATATCCCGGGCAATAGTCCGCGACCAGATTGTTGGCAAGTTACCTGAGACCAGCGACAATTACCGATTCTCTGCTGCCGTGGCCGGTTTCGGTCAGATACTGAGAGGGGGTGAGTTCACCGGTGAATTCGATCTCGAGGCGGTGGGAAAACTGGCCGCGTCTGCAAGGGGCAATGATGATCATGGTTATCGGGGTGAATTTCTGGGACTTCTCAGAACCGCTGAAGCACTGTCCGGAACCTGATCGAGCCAGGCCGGCATGAAGGACGGTACAACCCCGGCGCTGGTCGGGGTTTCCGATGAAGCGCTCATGGTCGCGTACGCCAGCGGCGATGCAAACGCCTTCGATACCCTGTACGCCAGACACAAAGGCGCGCTGTTTGGTTATTTCACTTCCCAGCTCGGCGACAGTGAAGCTCACGACTGTTTTCAGACGCTGTGGTTGAACGTGATCCGCCATCGCAGGCGTTACCGGCCGAGTGCTCCATTTCGACACTATCTGTTTTCCCTGGCACACAACGTACTGATGGATCAGCACCGGAAATCGATGCGCAGCAACGTGATTGAGGCGAGCGAGATCGATTCGCTCAGCAGCGATGCACCGAACCCGGAAGAAGCTCATGAGCGTGAACAGTTGCGCGCGCGGCTGGTTGAGTTGGTCGGGCAACTGCCCTCTCACCAGCGCGAAGTGTGGCTGTTGCGGCAGCAAACCGATTTTTCCACCGCAGACATCGCCAGCGTCACGGGCGCCACAGAGGAAGGTGTAAAGAGCCGCTTGCGCTACGCCCGGGACAAACTCAAAGCAGGAATGGCCCGCTATGCCGAAAGAAACTGACTGGCTGGACGAACTCTATCAGCAAGGCAACGACCAGGCGCCGCCCGCGGCGCTGGATGAAAGCATCCAGGCAGCCGCCAGAAAGGCGGTAGAACCCTGGTACCGAAACCGCCGTCGGCTGACCAGCCTGGCAACGGCCGCCAGCGTGGTCGTTGCCGCACTGGTGGTCTACCTGGACCCCGGCGTCAATAAACCGGTCGAGTTCACGCCGCCACTGAAACAGACCAGGATGGTCGACGAGCCTGAGGTTCAGACCGCCGGGAAACGGTCGGTCGAGTCCATCTCGGAGGCAGAGGCGCGAGTTGCTGCCCCGATGGATTCGGTGGCAGAGGCAGTTGCC
>QIDL01000619.1 GCA_003228415.1 Gammaproteobacteria bacterium
CGTCTCGGCAATCTTCTCCAGGCGCGCGGCCTCAACAGCGCCGCCCATCTCACACACATCCGGGAAGTTATACATGCCCGGCGACCGCACTTCTCCCATGCGAATGACGATCTCAAGATGCGGCAGCCGCTCCGAGCGGAGCGCGCCAGGGTCGCAATCATCGAGTTCCGGTGCCAGTTCCTGCAGCATTTTCAAGTAGTAGCTGGTCTTGAAGCTCTCAGCGCTGATGATCGCCTTGCAACCCACTTTGTTCAGAGCGTATTCGAGCTCGTACAGACGATTGGCGGGATTGATACAGACCATGATGGCGCCGATCTTCGCGGTGGCAAACTGGGTGAGCACCCACTCGTACCGATTCGGAGACCAGATACCAACACGGTCGCCGGGTTCGAGGCCGAGAACGAGGAGCCCGGTTGCCAATCGCTCAACCTCTCGAACGAACTCACCGTAGTTCCAGCTAATTCCCTGGTGCCGAATGATCAGGGCCGGATGGGATGGATCCCGGGCGGCGATCCGATCCAGCTGCCCGCCAATGGTGGTGTTCAGCAACGCCGCCGAACGCCCCTCCGAGTGCGCCTGTTGCAGTGCCATGCCCGGACCTCCTGCCGCTGATCTGCGAATCTGTGACTGACCGTCTAGCAAAGCAGACCCTGCCCCAGGGATCAAATCGTCGCGAACGGCCAGAAATCAGCGACGTACAAGGCAAGTCCTGCGGCCATGAGCCAGCTGGTATGATCCAGCAACATGGACGCCTCAATCGCCGAACCATCCACCAGAGTCCATGCCGCCATACAGAATCTACTACTCAATCACAGCAGCTTTACCCCGCTGGAATTGCTGATCGAGTGTGATGCGGTCAGCTACACCGACTACGATGCGTGGCGTCGTGGCAGACATGGCACGCTCATCGATTGCGTCGCAGGTGGTGAGGCCAGCGTCAAAAACCTCGTCGATACCGCCGCAGCATGGGCCGACAGACTGGACCTCGAACGCCGCGATATTGACTACTTCGGCTGGGAGGAACATCAGGGAAAACGCCTCATCGCCGCTGACCATGCGGCGATAAACCGATTGCTGTGTAGCGAATACATCCCGAAACGGGACCGCGCCCAACTCGATCTGTTCTTCGACAGCGCCGAAAACGCAGCGGTGAACGAGTTGCTCGAGGCGCTGGCCGGACGCGATTCCGAGCGAGCGCGGTCGGCCTTCGAGAGCTTGTCTTCTCTCAACCCGTCCCATCGATATCTGGATGACGCCTCGTGCGTGGTGGCCGCACTGGAGGCGGCACCCGTATTCTCGCCTGACAGCGCGCTGCAGACGCTCGAACTCCTGGAGAATATCTGGCTTCCCGCATCACTACGGTTGCTGGGACCTCGCGCCCGCGACGTGCTGGCACCTGTCTGGCGGCAGATCGGCCAGGCGCTGGCCGCCATTCCTTTTGATCCCGAGTACCCGCAAAGACACTCCAGCAACGCCTATAGCCAGTGTCTCGATTGGGAGAACGTACGGCGCACAGTTCAAGCAACGGATGACTATCAGAGCCAGCCAGCATTGCTCCTGCGACTCGCGCAAGCCGAACGCAGGCTCGGAAATCGCAACGTTGCCCTCGAGATCTGGTTTCAGCTCTGCTGGAATGCGGGGGAACTCATGTGTGCTCAACTCGAATCCGCAGCGTTCCCCGATCATCTCCTGAAACGGTACTGGCGGGACGCCACATGGGAAGATCTGGAACCCGAACTGTCCATCGAGTTCTTCCCGGCGTGGGTATTGCTGCGCGAGCGAGGCATCGCCCTTGCGCTGCCGACACAGACCGACAGCCGTACTTGCGTAACGGTATTCGAACTCATGCGGTCACTGTTGCTCAATCCCGAGGACCACGCACTCATGGAGAAGCGCAACCAACTCCAACAGGCTCACGCCGGCTTGTTTGCCCAGTACCTGCTCCAGGTCGATGTGGATTCTCCGGCACTTTTCCAGGGTCCCTAACGCAAACCTTCCTCGACATACAGAATCAGCTCCAGCATGCGCTCGAGCAACTCGTTCGGCGCGGCGCCCGGGAAGTTCTTCTGCACCAGTTCCTTGGCATACAACCGGCCGATGTAGCGCAACTGCATGGCACGGGATCTGGAAGCGAACACGAAGTCCCGATGCCCGTTGTTGACCACGATCAGATTACGCTCGGAATCGAATCTCGAGCGCCACAGCGCGCCGGGGGCGTGCTCGAAGGTATAGCCGGGCAGGCCTTTACCGGTGGCGCTGTTTCTGCCCTGAGAAATGGGGAGCTCCTCGGTGATGGTGATCTGGGCCTCGGCTTCACAGCGGATGTCCTCGCCCTGGGTCACGATCAGTCGCACCCGAACCAGGCCCGGTTGATCCGGCGCGATCAGGTTGGCGAACTCACCGTCGTCCTCCGCGAAAACGGCGCCGCCTTCGATCACCGACCAATGGAATGCGAGGGCGTCGGTGACCGCGCGCCGCGACCGGTCGCGACAGACGGCCCGCAGCGGGCGTGACTGGCCGACCGCCAGCACACAGGATACCGGCGCTATGCGCACGCTGTGCAGCGGTCCGGGAAACTCGAAGAAATCGGCCTGCGCCTCGGTGTTTGCAGCGTGACTCGGAAGCTCGACACCTTCTCCATTGTCCGCTTCGAGCGCTCCCGGCGCGGCCGTGCTGCCGCCCGATCCCGGCACCTGACGGTTCGCAAGATGGCGCACATCGAACCAGTCGTAGTCCTCCGCAGGCAGCGACAGCAAGGCCTCGCGGAACGCCCGCTGGATGCTTTTCAGCATCTTTTCACTCGCTCGTTCCTCCTCGGCGCGGCGGCGCGCGTCGAGCATGGTCTGCAGCGTCTCGGCGACCGGCTCGAGCGCGTCGCTGAAGGCCCGATAGGTGTGGTCCCGGATGAGGCCCGAGCGAGTGCCGGGCGTGAGCTGTAGAAACGGCGCATCCACGATGCCTTCGAGCTCCCGGCTCATCCAGGGCGAATCGGTGAACTCGTCCAGGCCATCGAAACGTTCCAGCACCCGGGTGCCGGAGCGGTAGATGCCCACGGCGCCGGCACCCTGGTCCGCGAAGTAAAGCTCCAGATAGATCTCGCCGAGCGGTGTCTGGATGACGGGCAGGTCGCGGATCAGTTCGCCATCGAACTGCCGCGGCGTCACCCGGAACTCCTTGCGGGCACGCCGGTCGATAACCCGAATCTCCACACCGGAGGTGCGGATGCGATCGCGCAGCTCCGAGGCGAGGTACCATTCCAGCTTTTCCCCGGACAGCTTGCCGATGCCGGGAAGCAGCGGCCTCACCTTGAGCTCGGTACCTTCGAGCGGAATGAGGCCGCGGGTTTTCGTGACCTGGTAGCGCTGGTTGCTGCGATCCATGCGCATCTGGTAGTTGCGCCCGTCACTGCCGGACGAGGTCAGATACAGCGACTCACCCAGGGTCCAGAAGCTCAACAGACCAATGCCGAATTCACCTTGAATGCCACC
>QIDL01000601.1 GCA_003228415.1 Gammaproteobacteria bacterium
CGATGTTGTGATGAGAAACGGCGGTAACCCGTCCACTTACTGGCCAAGGCGGCGGATGCGCATCGATTTCATTCTGGCCTCGGATCGCGGTGAGCGCCTGCTGCTCGCCGATACCGGGTTCATTCATCGATCTCAGCAGGCCAGGCGCGCATCGGATCATTTTCCGGTGTCGGTGGATCTCAACCCGGCATCGACCGATCTTCGCGAAATGGTTGAGTCTGGCATCACTCCGAAGACAACACGCCCCGGCTTTCCAGATCATTCAACTGCTGGTCGTCAAGACCGAGCAGATTCTTCAGGGTCTTGCGATTGTCCGCACCTCGTTTAGGAACGCCGCTTCGTGGTCGGGCGTCTCCGCGACTGAAGCGGAAGGGCGAGCGTGGAATACGGATGCTTGCGCCGTTGATCTCAATGTCCACGAAGGCGCCACGAGCCTGAGCCCAGTCTTCGTCGGCCACATCGGCCAGGCGCTTGACCTGGCCGAGTGGAATGCGGGCGCTGGCGAGAGCGACTTCGAATTCCTGGACCGATGAAAACTCGGCCGCCCACTTTTCGATGAGCTCCTTGATTTCCGACTCCTGCCCCTGGGTATCGGTGGGTTTGTGCCACCCTCTTGCCGCCAAACTGTCCTCTCTGCCGAGCGCCCGGGCGACGCCGAAGATCCAGGTCGTGGGATTGCCCGGCACCTGAACCCAGGATCCGTCGCCAAAGCGCAACAATGCCGCCTTGCCAGGGCGAAAGGGGCTGATTTCATCACCGAATCCACCGTTGACCTCCACCGCCGTCCACTCGTTGACCGCCAGCATGGTTTCGGCCATGGAGACATCGATGTGTTGGCCTTCCCCGCAGTTCATCCTGTGGACGAGGCCGGCAAGTATGCCGGTGGCAGCTTGAGCGCCGACCGCAAAGTCGGCGTGGGAGACGGCTTCCGGCAGCGGATCGGTGCCTCGCTCACGAGCGTTCAGATCCACCAGTCCGAGCTCGGCGTGGATCACCGGGGCATAAGCACGGCGGGACGCGGCCGGACCGTCCTGGCCATAGCCGGTGATGGAGCAGTACACGATTCCCGGATTGATTTCGGCGACCTGCTGGTAGCCGAGTCCGAGGCGTTTCGCGACACCGGGTCGATAGTTTTCTACCAGCACGTCGGCCTGAACTGTGAGCCGCCGAACCAGTGCCTGACCCGCTGGCTTCGACAGGTCGATCGAAAGGTGTTGTTTACCCGCATTCTGCTGTGCGTAGCCGATGGCCACACCGCCAGCCTTCGGTACACCGCGGCGCAGCAGATCGCCATCCGGAGGTTCGATCTTGATCACGGTCGCGCCGAGGTCGGCCAGAGTGCGAGTGCAACTCGGGCCTGCGACGACACGGGTGAGGTCGACAACGGTGAGTCCCTCTAACAGCATGATTTGAATCCTTAAGGATTGAATTCGGCTCGATCATCGATCGGCCAGAGCGGCTGGCTGGTGCGTTGTCGGGGAAAGACCTCGATGTGGTGGGTCGTGAGCCCGGGCGGATCGGCGGTAATGATCTGTGCCGCGAGATCCTGAAACCCGGCGCGGAAGTGATTGCTGGATTTCAACGCGACATAGCGATAACGCAGAACGTCCATGCCGAGTGCCAGAAAGGGCTCGGCATCAAAAGTCTGGCTGCGCCGGCTCACGACGATGATGTCCATGTCCGAGTCCACCGGCTGTAAGCGCGCCATGGGGCCGAGATTCAATGGTGCTCCACGGAACATGGCCTGCAGCGTGATTCGGCCGTCGTGGAGGGCCTTCACATAAGCATCGAGAATCAGCGAGTCTCCGTGCAGATCGTCGGTTTTGCCGCCGAGACGGATGTTGATCCTGGCCCCAACACCGGCGCTGTGAGCCTGGCCCGCGGTCTCGGCATCGACGATGAAACCGAAACAGGCATTCGGCATTTCTGCGTCGAGCATGGCGCGCAGCAGGTGGGTCCCATCCCCGGGGGCGCCGCCGCCGCAGTTGTCGGAGGTTTCGTGGATCACAATCGGCGCGGCTGCACCGGTTGACGGTCGGGAGGCCTGCATCGCGGCTGTTACAGCATCGGCGGCCGACAGGCTGTCGGGTCGAAACAGCTCCCGGTCGGCCCAGAGTCCATGCGCTAACCGAGTGCCGATCCGGCGGGCCTGGGCCGCGTCACCCTCTGTGGTGACTACGATATAACAACCGATGTGGCCCACGTCGGTATAGGGAAATCCATGAAACCAGCTCACATCGATGACCCCGGCCTCCTGTTCTGCCTCGAGCATCATCCTCAGGCGTCGTTTGCCGGGATCGATGAAGGTGGTGGTGGTTGGCAGCAGCATCGGCACGGTCGTCACCCAGGTAGCGGTGGTGAGGCTTTCACGACGGATTCGCACGGCCAGTTCCACGGCTTCGGCGGCGCGCTCATGCAGATCGATGTGTGGATAGTGATGGCAGGCGAACATCCCATCCAACGCATCCGCCATGGACTGGGTGATGTTGCCATGCAGATCGAATGATGCGGTGATGGGAAATCCAGCGCCGAACACCTCTCGTACCGACCGGCAGAGATCGCCTTCGAGGTCCTCGATGCCGTCCACCACACCGGCGCCGTGCAGGCATAATACGACTCCGTCGATGTCCGTTGCCGCCGCCAGACCCTCGATAATTTCGGACTTGAAGCGCTGGTAGGTGCCGTGGTCGATGATCCCGGAGGGTTGAGCGGATACGAACAGGATGGGTACCGGGGTGACATCCATTCTATGGCAGGCAGCCACCGCGCCGCCGATATCGGATTCCTGGTTGAAGGTAGCGAGAAATTTGTCGCCCCGGAGCTGATAGAAATCGTCGACAAAGGTATTCGCCTGACAGTAGCTGTTGGTTTCGTGAGAGATTCCAGCGATGGCGATGCGCATTTGGCAGGTATTCCATTGGCTGGCCCGATTGCCAGTCCTTCGGCTCATTGTACATGCTGATGCGCAGGCACTTTCATCAGCCGGGCCAGCGGCTGGCAACTGAGATTCTTTTCAGGTAGAAAGGCGCTGAATACCGTGACATTGATAACCTGACGGGTGCCGTAACCGGGGACGGGATTCCGGGGCGGGGTCCTTGCTTTAGAGGTCAACATGAGTGCAGCCGTACTGGAACCCACCGAATTTCCAGATCCCTATTCGATTCCATTGCAGGACATCAACATGGCGCAGGGCGCCTTGTTTCAGCAGCAACTGCACTGGCGTTACTTCGAGCGGCTGCGCAAAGAAGATCCGGTACACTATTGTGCCGAGAGTGACGTCGGACCGTTCTGGTCGGTCACCAGATTCGAAGACATCTTCTACGTGGACAATCACCACGAGATATTCTCTTCAGAGGGTGGCATTACTCTGGGTCCGCCCATCGACATGAAGCCCGAAGCACAGATGCGCACGCCGATGTTTATCGCCATGGACCCGCCCACCCATGATGTACAACGGTCGACGGTGACGCCCGTGGTCGCCCCGC
>QIDL01000218.1 GCA_003228415.1 Gammaproteobacteria bacterium
CGCCCTGCTTGGGAAACAGATGCATCATCCGCTGCATGTAGCCGGCCGAAAAATCATCGATCCAGGGCAGGGTTTTCATGGAGCGGTCTTCTTCCAGTATCCTCGCCGTGCATTGGCGCATGCTTAACTCGTCCATCCGGTTGAGCAGGCGGCAAACGTACTCGGCGGTAATGTCGGCTCGCAGTGTCCAGGAGGCGTTGATGTAACCGAAGGTCTGTACCAGGTTCGGTACATCCGAGAACAACATGCCTTTGTAGGATACCGTGTCGGGGAAATTCACGTCCTGGCCGTCGACGCTGAGTTTCACATTGCTCAACACCACTAGTTTCAGGCCGGTGGCGGTGACGATGATGTCGGCCTCGAGTTCCTCGCCGGAGCCGAGCATCAGGCCTTGCTCGGTGAACGACTCGATGGTCTCGGTGATCACCGTTGCGCTGCCCTCTTTGATCACGTCGAACAGATCGTCATTCGGAATCAGGCACAGCCGCTGATCCCACGGGTTGTACTGGGGCGTGAAGTGCTTGTCCACGTCGTAGTCGGGTCCCAGGGCTTTTCTGACCATGCCGAGCAATCGGCCTTTGACTTTTGCGGGCTTGATCCGGGTCTGGTTGTAGGCCCAGGACTGCAGGCGAACGTTTTTCCAGCGGGTGATGGCATAGGCGAGCTTTTCCGGGAGAAATTTTCGGAGTGCATTGGCGATCGCGTCCTTGTCAGGCCGGGAGACGACATAGGTCGGCGAGCGCTGCACCATGGTGACCCGGGCGCCGGTTGTGGCCATGGCCGGGACCAGGGTCATGGCGGTGGCGCCGCTGCCTATGACGACAACGCGTTTGTCGCGATAGTCGAGTTCTTCGGGCCAGAATTGCGGGTGCACGATCGTGCCCTGGAATCGTTCGGTACCTTTGAATTCCGGATCGAAGCCTTCGTTGTAGTTGTAGTAGCCGCCGCACATGTAGAGAAAGTTGCAGGAGAGCTGCACCCTCTCGTTGTCGTGGACTCGATCCGCGGTCACTGTCCAGCATGCATCGTCGGTCGACCAGGAAGCGGACTGCACTTTGTGTTGGAAGCGAATGTGTTCGGTGATGCCATTTTCATCGGCGGTATCGTTCACGTACTGCAGGATCGACGGACCATCGGCGATGGCTTTGGCGGCGGTCCAGGGTTTGAAGTTGTAGCCGAGCGTGTGCATGTCGCTGTCCGAGCGAATGCCCGGATAACGGAACAGGTCCCAGGTACCGCCGATGGCTTCCCGACCTTCCAGGATGGCGAAGGACTTGCCGGGACACTTGGATTGCAGGTGGTAGGCGGCACCGATACCGGATAGGCCGGCGCCAACGATGATGACGTCGAAGTGATTCATGCTTTCCTCTGTCCTTAAGCTGCGGGTAGCTGGCCGACCGCGTTATCGATCGAACGGGCGATTATGCCGGATTGGACGATTGTGAGCCAGATGACCTGAAGCCGGTGAAACTCAGCGGGTTCGACAGTGCCCCCGGATGGCGGCATCCTGTGAATCTGGTACGACGATCACGCGCCGGGTGATTGGTGTGCCGAGCGAATTTCAAACCGTTTTGAGGAGTTTGTAAGGTGAAGTCAATTCTAATCTACCTTGCGATGTTGCTCGGTATGTCCGCTGCTGCCAGTGAACACAATGTTCTCAGCCCTGCCGAGACAGCAGAGGGCTGGCGGTTGTTGTTCGATGGCCAAACTACCGAGGGCTGGCGAAATTATCGGTCGAGGTCCATTTCGGACGGTTGGCAGGTGGTGGATGGCACCCTGGCTCGGGTAGCCGCTGGTGCCCGCGATCTGGTGACCATTGAGCAGTTCGGTGACTTCGAACTCGCATTCGAAGCTCTGGTGGAAACCGGTGGCAACAGCGGGGTCTTTTTTCGCGCCGACGAGACGCAACGATTCATCTTCATGTCCGCACCGGAAATTCAGGTTCTGGATGATGCCAACCATCGCGACGGTAAGAACCCCCTGACCTCCGCCGGATCCAATTACGCGTTACATCCCGCGCCTCGTGGTCTGGCGCACCCCGCCGGTGAGTGGAACAGCTTCCGGGTCCGCGTGCAGGGAAACCATGTTGTGCATTGGTTGAACGGGCAGGAAATCGTCAACTACCAACTTGGCAGCGCTGACTGGATGGAGCGTGTCGCTGCCAGCAAATTTGCCGACTGGCCGATCTACGGCACCCTCGAGCGCGGTTACATCGGGCTGCAGGATCACGGTGATCCGGTGAAGTTTCGCAACATAAAAATTCGAGTACTGGATGGCGACTCCTCGACTGTGATTGCCGCCGAAACCTTTGCAGAACGTCTTGGCTGGCCGCAGGGGACCAGGGCTCTGATTCTGCACGTCGACGATGCAGGTATGTCCCATGATTCAAATCTGGGAGCGGTTCGAGCCATCGAAGAAGGTGTCGCCAACTCTCTCAGCGTGATGATGCCTACACCCTGGGTGCCGGAGATCGTGCGTTGGATCAGTACCGATGCCAACCATGATGCAGGATTGCATCTGACCCTTACCGCCGAATGGCAGGACTATCGATGGGGGCCCGTGTCCGGATCGTCTACGCCGGGTCTGATCGATGGCGAAGGGGCGCTCTGGACAACCGTGGCTGAGGTGGTCACCAATGCCAGCGCCGATGAGGTGGAAGCGGAGATCCGAGCCCAGCTTGCCCGTGCTCGGAAGATGGGCTTCGAGCCGACCCATCTGGATTCCCATATGGGTACGCTGTTTGCGTCGGATGCTTTCCTGGAACGCTACTTCAAGGTGGGTATCGAGGAACAGATTCCGGTGATGTTTCCCGGCGGGCACGGCTATTTCATCGGCCGACAGCAGCCCGAACGGGCGGCGCAGGTCAGAGGCGCCGGGGAGCAGTTATGGGCTGCCGGTTTGCCGGTTCTGGATGATCTGCACAACCTCAGCTACGGCTGGGCCCGGCAGGATAAGGTGGCCAATTACATTGCCGCCATCGAAGAGATGCGGCCGGGGGTCATGATGATGATCATGCACTGCACCGATACCACGGAGGGATTTCCACACATCTCTGATTCGGGAGAGACCCGCCAGGGTGATCTGGAGGCCATGCTGGACCCACGTTTCAGAGAGGCGATCGAGCGCGAAGGCATTGTCCTGACAACCTGGCGTGAGCTGATGCAGAGAAGACAGAGTGTCCGGTGACACAGCGGTTATGAGAGACCGAAGAGCTCGATGTTGCCCCCTCTTGCGACGACGTTTTCGGTCCTGGTTCGTTCGCTGGCGAATCGCGGCAGGTAGTGGGGTCCTCCGGCTTTGGGACCGGTACCGGACAGCCCTTGCCCGCCAAACGGATTCACACCGACTACCGCCCCCACCATGTTGCGGTTGATATAGGTATTGCCAATCCGCGTTTTCCGGAAAATTTCCTGAGCAAATCCTTCGATACGGCTGTGGATGCCCAGGGTCAAACCGTAGCCGGTGGCATTGATCTCTTCGATG
>QIDL01000160.1 GCA_003228415.1 Gammaproteobacteria bacterium
GTTACTTCAATTGAAACCGGCACCATTCCCTCCGGCGCTGGCAGGCCGTATATGTGCAGCCCATCGGTAAGTTCAAACCGTATCAGCAGCTTGCGGAGGACACCCTGGCGGATTGTGCCGCGACCACCATGAACCGCAACGGTAGTCCGAATCTCAGCATCACCACCATGCTGCTGCGGTGCAGACTCGTCCAAAGCAATACCACCAGTGATCGAATCAATGATCATCTCGGCGCTGTCTCTTTTCTTGTATGAATCATGAAAAAACTTCGAGATCACCACTCCGTTTGAGTCCGTCACGAACACACCCGGAAACGGAATGCCGCAAAAAACCACATCCTCCGGCGCAACTTCCGTATTCAGAACCCCGAAGCGCTCAATAACCTTGGAATTCACATCTGCAAGCAACGGGAAGGGAAATCCCTGACTATCCTGGTAGGCATTGAGTGCCTGGGGGTCATCGTAGGAGATGGCATAGACCTTGATGCCGGCCGCATCAAACTTGTCTCTGGCGTCGCGCAGCTCTCCGAGCTGTGTCCAACAAGGGGGTCACCACACCGCCGATCGAAAAAAAACGACCGCAGCGGGTGAATCACCCCGGTGTTCATGAAAGCGAACCAGGTCCCCCGCTGCATCCGGCAGTTCGAAGTCTGGCAATCTCTCTCCCACCAACGGACCTGGTGACAAGCCCTCAACCAGCCCTGCCCGGGCCGGGTGACCGAGCGGCGCGGGGGCATCAAATCCCAGGGAATCACGTTCAATCGTCATGTCCGAATCAGGCTATTTTTCTAATGACGTCCATTATTTCACTATATACAATCGTAAATGAGGAGTGCAAATGTGCAGCGCAAGTGAGTGCCGTCGCAGGGCGCACGTGGACGCAGGTGAAACCGTCAACCGACCGAACTGACCAATGAAACTACTGCTCAAAATCGTTGGCGTAGCTACCCTGATATTTCTCGTCCTCCTCGGTGTGCTATTTCTCTACCCAAGGCCAACAGACACCACCGAATCACGCGTCTTCGCCGCGGACGGGGCTGAGTGGGACTACTGCGAGTTGCCGACTCTGGACGGCCGTGGATTGCTTGCTGCGGACATCCCAAAAGCCTACACGCCCAACTGCGGTTGGGAGCGCTGGCCCATGCCGGTGCTGGCGGAATGCTCCGAAGCTCTGGCCGACGGGGTGCGGGATCTTCGCGGTCTCTGGCGCAGCACAACGCCGGGGTTCGATCATGTAGAACGAATTGAACAATGCGGCAATCGCACGGTCGTCACTACCGGCGGGATAATCCACGACTTCTTTACCGACGGCACCGTAGCCAACGGCTCACGGGACATTGAGCCACCGAGTTGTGTGAACACCTGGGTATCCATCGAATGGGAGGATGGCGTGATGAAATTTCACCCGTTTGGCCTCCCCTATACCATCGTCACCCGCGAGAAGCACAACGATCAGGTCGTCTGGTACTACCCGCGTCTGGGTGAGGTGCCTATGGAACGGATCTGCGAAGTACCCGAACAGCATCGCACCCGTACTTCCAGCTAGAGGGGATTGTCTCGCATCAAACCTATGGCCGCACCGGCCAACTCTTCTGGTACCTGTTCCTGCAGAAAGTGTCCGGCGCCCTTGATGGTAATGTGGGGCTGGTCTCGAGCGCCCGGTATCGATTCCTGAAAACGAACATGTGCCCCGGCGGTGACCGGGTCCGAATCGCCGAATGCGGTGAGGAAAGGTTTCTGCCAGTCTGCAAAAACAGCCCACGCCGCCCGGTTGGCCGCAATTGCCGGATTGTCGGGAATGATCGGCACCAGAGATGGGAACTGTCTTGCCCCCGCCATGTGCTCATCGTCTGGAAACGGCGCATTGTAGGCACCCTGCTCGGCCTCTGACAACGCGCCACCACAACTCAGGTTCAACAGATCACCTACCACGAAGCCGTCGGACTCGGCGCAGAATTTCACCCAGTGCAGAAAGCCCATTCCTGTGTCGTCGCCACTCATCGCCATGGCCATCTCAACCGGATTCTGATGCACGGGCAGGCTCTGATAGTACTCACGCATTCGCCCGCTGATTTCGGCCACCTTTTCTTCGGTCACGCCTTGAGCATCCGGCAATCCAGTATTAGCGGCGACGATGCGAGCGAATCTGTCAGGGGACTCTGCGGCGCTGCGCAGCCCGATCAGACCACCCCAGTCCTGACAGATCAGCGTGATGTCGGTGAGGTCGAGATTTTCCAGAAGCGCTGTGAGCCAGGCCACATGACTGGCGTATGTGTAGTCGGCGCGGGCTTTTGGTTTATCCGATTTACCAAAGCCAATGAAATCCGGCGCCACCACACGATAACCGGCGTTGACGATCAACGGAATCATCTTTCGATAAAGATAGGACCAGGAGGGCTGTCCATGTAGACACAGCACCACCTCTCCGGCGCCTTCATCCACATAGTGCATTCGCAAGACCCCACCGTCTGCAACAGGTACTTCGGTGTAGTGCGAAGCAAAGGGATAGTCCGGCAGATCCAGAAAACGGCTTTCGTCAGTTCTCAAATATTCCATGTCTCATACTCCAATTGTGGTGACTTAATCGTCCAGCAAAGCCAGCGTTTCGGCGGAAGGTTCAGCCTTCAACACAGCGGCGATTGTGTCTAAAAGATTGTTGAAAAAAAACCCTGCAGCACGCCCCCTGAATGCACCTCGTTCGCGAGCATGTCTGGACATCGCGAGGATGGCGAATCGTGCAGCGTTCTCGAACTGTAATGTCAGAAGCCGCTCGTGGAGGTCTGGTGTCGACTCAGCCAGGCGATTTTGTACCTCGACAATACCTTCATCTTCGCGCTCTGCCAGATGCGAGGTGAGTCTGCGATTCGAGAACAGAATCAGATGGGCAAACACTTTCAGGTAGCTGCGAAAACCCGGGTCCCGCATCAACTGAGCCCTGGTGGTCTCTCCGCGGGACTGACGCGATCGGCTGACGCTCACACTCATCCCCGTACCGGGCTTAGCGAAACAGCTCCGGTTGCGCGGCGAGAAATTGCTGCTTCATGGCGCCGCTGGCCATCGCAGCCGCCGCTCTGCCCGCCCATTCCATAGCTTCGGCATGAAGTGTCTCCGAGTCTTCGTAGAGCTCCGAGACATATCCCGCCCCGAGCGCCTCATCCGCGCTGATCTGATCACCGGTCAGACACAGTCGCCGCGCCATCGCTTCACTCATGAGGCTCCGGGTCAGCTCGTAGGCTGCCGGAATTCCCAGCTTGACCTGGGGCTGGCCAAAGCGGGCACTGCGCACCGCCAATCGCAGATCGCACATGGAAGCCAGGTCCATGCCTCCGGCCAGGGCCGGACCGTTTACCGCTGCAATGATCGGCTTGGGAAAGGTGTGAACCGCCTGATGGTAGCCCTGTGCCTCATGAAATATTGCCGCCGCATCGCCTTCGGACAGTTCCTTCAGGTCGAATCCGGCACAGAAGGTCTCACC
>QIDL01000141.1 GCA_003228415.1 Gammaproteobacteria bacterium
CATAGGCCTTCAACACCATATCAATGGTGACATCTCCATTGGCGTGTATGCCGATGCGGAAGCCACTCGCGACCGCATCGTCCACAGCATCGTCGATCTCGACCTGTGACATGGTGAGAATGCCGTAATCGTCCGTTCCCTCATAGGGCGTACTCATACGCATCGTCCGTTCCGATGCGCTACCATCGGCAGCATACTTCACCGCGCCGACTCTGAGCATGTTGTTGCCGTAACCGGAGCGCATGCCGAGTGTCTTCATCCGTTCATAGATCTCATCGGTCCCGCTCGGCATGAACGACAGACGACAGTGCAACTCATTTCGCTGCAGCGCATCGATATAGGCGATCCATGATGCCTGCTGTCCGAACGCATCGGTGGTGCCGGTCAGACCTGCCGCCGCCATGCGCAACGACATGAGGCTCGCGCCCTGTTGTGCGGTTTCACGATCGATCACCGGCCAGTCGCCAATTTCTGTGAAGGTATTCATGGCCTTTTCAGCGACTTTGCCGGTGAGCCGGCCCTGTTCCCGAAAGTAGCGCCCCCCTTCCGGATCTGGCGTCATCTCGTTGACACCGGCGAGCTCGAGGGCTTTCGAGTTGACCACCCCTGTGTGGCCCCCTCGATGCCTCACCATCACCGGATGAGATCGCACCACCATATCGATGTCGTCTCGATTCAACGGCCGACCTTCTACGAACTTGGTGTCGTCGTACATGTGTGCCTGCACCCACTGCCCCGGAGGGGTTTTATCTGCCTGGCGGGCAAGCGCGGCCTGTACCTCACTGATCCTGCGCAGATTCACATCCACACTCACCGCTTCGTTGGCCATCATCGGATGGCTATGGGCATCTATGAAACCCGGCGTGACCGTGAGGCCGCCTGCATCGATCAGTCGTGTTTTCGATCCGACCAGGGCCTCGACATCACTGGTGCTTCCAACGGCAACGATCCGATCTCCACGGACTGCCATTGCCTCGGCGCGAGGTCGAGCGGCCGCGCCCGACGCCGCATCCATGGTATGAAACGTACCGCCATGCACAACCAGATCCGCCTTGCCGACTGACGTGTTGGCCCAGCTCGAGGAACAGATCAGAGCCGCAAAGGGAGCACTCGCGAGCCCGGCAGCGGCGCCTTTCAGGAACCGGCGGCGGTTGGCCTGCAAACCTTCTGATCGAGCTGTCATTCCCTTACTCCACCTGTCCATGCCGTTTCCTATAGCAATTCTTCTGCCAGGAACCGTAACGTGTCCGCATCGGCCGAACCCACGCTGAGCATGGTCACCGGACTCTCTTTCCAGGCCTGCAGCCGGTCGCGGATGCGATCCTTCGATCCACACAGCGAGATCTCATCCACCAGTTGATCCGGCACGGCGGCGATCGCCTGATCGCGTTTGCCGGACATGAACAGATCCTGTATTTCGTTGGCAGCATCCGCAAAACCAAAGCGGCTGATGTGGTCTTTGTGCACATTGAAGGTCTTGGCACCCATACCGCCCACATAGAAGCCGACCTGTTGTTTCACCTGCATCAGTGCCCGGTCGAGATCGTCGTCGATGATTACCGGTAACGTCGCGGCGATTTCGAAGTCTTGAGAGCGACGAGGCATCGAATCTTTGTAGACATCCATCATTCGATAGGGCGAGATGAACATGGGAATCCAGCCGTCAAAGATCTCCACCCCCATGGCCACATTCTTCGGCCCTTCGGCGCCAAGATACAGCGGGATGTGTTCCCGGACCGGGTGCAGAATCGACTTCAGCGCTTTGCCAAGACCGCTGCCACCGGATAGCGGCAATTGGTAGTGATCACCATCAAAGGTCACCGGATTCTGACGCGCGACCACCTGGCGAAATATCTGCACCCACTCCCGCGTTCGCGCCAGCGGCTTCGGATAGGGTTGTCCGTACCAGCCTTCCACCACCTGCGGACCCGACACACCGATACCGAGGATCAGCCTGCCATTGGAAAGATAGTCGAGAGTCATCGCATGCATCGCGGCACTGGTCGGCGTGCGCGCAGAGATCTGCATGATGGAGGTGCCCAGATTGATCTTCGAGGTGTGGGCCCCTATCCATGACAGCGGCGTGAAGCAATCTGCGCCGTATATCTCCGGGCACCAGATGGTGTCATAGCCGAGCGACTCCGCTTCCTGCGCAAGCTCGACGATCCGCATACTGCCGGGAGGTCCCAGCGGCCCAACGCCCAATCCCAGTTTCATAGCATTTCTCCGTTAATCTGAAGCGAAATCTTACACCAGTTGAGATCGACGGCCTGTCCCGGGCTGATCGGCGAGGTGTTGATATCGTGATTGCCTGAAGCCACTCCGACTATTGTGAGGGCGTGCGCTATTATAAGGGTGCACGCCAGGGGAGACGCTCTTGACCACCTACCGCACCGATCTGGCAAGCGTCGATTGGGAAGCCTTGAAACAGGATCTGATCGCCGATGACTTCCACAACGGCCGCACCACCAGCCAGCTCAAGCTGTCGTTTGAAAACAGCCAGGCCGTCGCCATGGCTTTCGACAACGGCAGATGCATCGCCAACGGGCGCCTGTTATCCGATGGGGTCGGGAACGCCTACGTGATCGATGTGTGGACCCACAGCGCATACCGACTGCAGGGCATCGCTCGGCGCATCATGCAGTTACTGATCGATGCCGTGCCGGGTCAGCACATCTACCTGCAGACCGACGACGCGGTGGAGTTTTATCAACAGATCGGATTCTCCGAGCAGCCGAAGGGCATGAGTCTGGTCTCAGGGGAATATCTCGTGAACGACAGTCGAGCCGCAGATTCCGGGTAACGGATCAGCTTTTACGTCGATCCGTTTTCGAACGACGTTCTTCGCCATCACCCAACCGAGCGGACATTCCTCCGACCGGGGATCGTCGATCCTCTTCCTGGCGTCGATCGTCCCAGTGCGTATACCGGCAATCACAGTTGTCCCGATTGTCACACTCAGGCAACGGCAGCAGCGGCGCGTCGTTCGAAAGAAACCGTTTCCCGGAAATTTCCTCGACCGCACTACACCCCTGACCCTTGGGGCCAATTGATACGGCACGATAGGCCTTGGTTGGAGCATCCATGTTAAAGTCATATTTTCGCAGTGCACCACACCCTACACAGTTTCCCAGCCGAGACTGCCAACAAGCGCACAGTTCCGCTACCATGCAGGCTGAACCAGCCTGTCATTGCACCGGGAGGGCCAGAATGCGGACGATCCGACCAGGCACCTATATTACTGCGACCGCGATTACTGCGACCGCGATTGCTGCGGCCGTGTTTACCATAGGCACGTTTGCCACGAGCGTGCTGTTGCTATCCGCGGCAGTCGAAGCACACGGGCCCGCAAGCCCGGCCTATGCACCGGCACCCGAGCGCGAAATACAGTTTCCCAATACCGCCGAGCGACTGACTCTGGCGGTGGATCTGCACACTCACTCGGTAATTTCGGACGGCCACGTCTGGC
>QIDL01000139.1 GCA_003228415.1 Gammaproteobacteria bacterium
GTAGGTCGCCACGCGCTGCGGATTTTCGATGAAGGTATCCAGCGGAGCGACCGATGCCAGCGCGATTCGATAGCCACGATCTTGGGTCAGTTGCAACACCTGGTCGTTGTAGCGCGCGGATCCGGGCCGAAACCAGGTAATGGGTACGAACGCTTCGAGCGCATCGGCTGCTTCGGTGAATTTGCTGGCGAGTTCGTCCGATGACAAGGATACGGTCACCTGGTCCCTGGTCATGTGATGACCGATTTCGTGCCCTTCGGCGAGCATTCGCCGGACCAGCGATTCGTTGCCGGGAAGGCTGTTGCTGACCAGGAAAAAAGTTGCGGTCACCTGGTGTGATTGCAGCACGTCCAGGATCGCCGGTGTGGTAGCTGCGTCGAGTCCGTCGTCAATGGTCAGCGCGATGCTGCGTTGCCTGGTCGGGACAAAATAGACGACCTCGGGATACGATCCAGGTAGTGCTTTGATCAACCAGCGGGGTTCGGCTTCGCGGGTGCAGCCGATGCCGAGCACGGTCAGCACCATGAGTAAAGTGGCTCCGAGCACGACCTTGGCGGATCTACAATTTGCAGGATCAGGATTTGCAGGATCAATTTGCTGGACCATCTCACAGATGCTGCAGTTTTCCGGGGCCGCGATCATCCCTGCTTTGTCGGGACTCGTCCACTCTGGCAGGTCGATCTCCAGCCTGCATTGCCATGGCCGATACCGGCACTTATTATTGCGGCCTGCGACGGTAAAAGTAATGGGAAACAGCAATGATCAGTGGCTACTGGCCCGTAGCCCGCTGGAAGGTTGGCCTGCAGAGGGTGATTTCCGTTTTCAGACGGTGTCGACGCCCGAACCCGCAGCCGATCAACTGCTGACCCGAACGATCTATCTGTCACTCGATCCCTATCAGTGGGGTCGGCGACGCAGCGGTACCGAAAAACCCGGCGATGTCTGTCATGGCCGTACGGTGTCTCAGGTCGTGTCCAGTCGGCGGCCGGACTATGCCGAGGGTGACTATCTGTTTAACACCAACGGCTGGCAGCAGTATGGCTTGACGGGCGCCGGGATCGATCCGTTTGGTTATATGCATCCGCGCAAGCTCGATCCGGCTCTGGCGCCGATCTCGACCGCCGTCGGGGTCATGGGCATGCTCGGGCTGACCGCATACTCCGGGCTCATTGTGCAGTGCGATCCGCAGCCTGGAGAGACCGTCGTGGTTTCGGCTGCGTCGGGTGGCGTCGGACAGGTGGCGGGTCAGCTTGCGAAGATCAGGGGTTGCCGGGTTGTGGGGATCACCAGCAGCGCCGAGAAGTGTGAGTTCGTGACCGGGGAACTCGGTTTTGACGCCGTCGTCTCTCACCTGAAAGATGACCTGCCGGAACGGTTAGCCGCCAGTTGTCCCGACGGTATCGATGTCTACTTCGAGAATGTCGGTGGCAGGGTGTATGAAGCGGTACTGCCGCTTTTGAACAGAGATTCGCGAATCACTCTGTGTGGAATGATCTCCCAGTATGGCAACGAAGCCGGTGCATCTCCTGGTGAGGTATGGATGGATATGGGCCGGGCGACCTTCGAGGCACAACGGGTCGAGGCCCATAGTCTCTTTGTCGGCAACTATGTCGACGACTATCAGGATCGCTTTTTCGGAGAAATGACAGATTGGCTTCGCGATGGGTTGATTGTCTATCGCGAAGATGTCTGGAGGGGACTAAAGCAAGCTCCGGTTGCGTTCGCTGCTATGTTGAGCGGCGGAAATTTTGGTAAGACGTTGGTGGCGGTGTCGGACGACCCGACCAGGGCGGTGTCGGTAGACCGAACTCAACCCTCCACCGACTCGCAACTCCATCGAAACCTATTCAGGAATTGCCGATAGAACAATCTCCACATCGACGTCGTCGGCCACTCCAATGGCACCGGCTAGGGCGCTATAAGGCTTCAGGCCGAGTTGGGAATGGGTCAGTTTGAATTGGCCGGTGATATTGAGCGTGCCGTCCACCAGTTCCCAGGCCAGAGGGAGCTGATGATGGTAGATGCCCTCTCGAAATCCGATCTCCAGATTCACCTCGCTGAGGGATACGGGTTCAATTCGAATCAACACGAAGGGGTAGTCGTTGCTGGCGAAACCAGCCGGTCCGAGCATCCGGGTACGGGTGGCGAGTATGTCCTGCTCGCTGCGCTCCGATTCGAAACCGATCCCGGCTTGTTGTCGGGTGGTGGGATCATCGAGAACCAGATCGTAGGGGCGGAAATATGCGATCGCCCTGGATTTCGAGCGATCCTCACTCAGGTGGATGACTCCGCCAAGCTTATCGGTCGTCATCACGTGGTTGTGCGAGATCCCGGGCAGCCAGCCGCCGCGATAGGTCTTGATCGTGAGTTCGGCCGTTGCGATCCGAAACGGCACCGAGTCGGCATCGGCCGCAATATCCAGGCGCTCGGCCGACGGCGCACTGTCAACGGGAGGCTCGATGGGCGGCTGAGGCAGGAGCGCGCAACCCGACAGGAGCCCGAATAGAAGAACGATAAAGGTCAAGTGGGACAAAGGGCTCAATCGCTGGCTCGGGTTGCTCGGTGAGACGGGCAGATTACACTGGTTGTTTCTCTTGTCTGAGAGTACCACTTGTCTCCGCCTCAACAAGCACGAAGTACTTTGGCAGCAGGCTTCACCGAAGGGCCCATGGCTGGCCATATCCTCAGGCTTTCGGGCTTCATGATCATGGGTTTTCTGGCCATGACCACGGCACAGCTCATCGAGGCGGTATATCTGGGCATGGTCGGCCGCAACGAACTGGCTGCCGTGGCCTTCACCTTTCCCGTGGTGATGGCATTCAACGCCATGACCAGAGGCATCGGGATAGGGACGGGCGCGGTACTGGCCCGGGCCATTGGCGAGGGGGATAGAGACCAGGCGGCTCGACTTGCCTCCCATGGTCTGCTGCTCACCGGCGTGTTCTGTGTGAGCAGCGCGCTGCTGCTGGTCTGGCAGAGCCAGGCCTTGTTCGGGTTGCTCGGTGCCCATGGCGATGTATTGGATCTGGCACATCGCTACATGTTGATCTGGTGCATAGGATTTCCTGGTTTCGGGCTCTCCATGGTGGGATCGGGTCTGATGCGCTCCATTGGTGACGCGGCATTTCCCGGCTATGTGATGACTGCCGGTTCATTGATTCAGGTGCTGGTGGCGCCGCCGTTGATATTCGGCTGGTTCGGTCTACCGGCATTGGGGATCGAGGGAGCTGCCTGGTCGTTCGTGATCGCCAGAACCGGATCGTTTGCCATGACAGCTTGGTGGTTCCTGGTGCGGGAAAAGATGCTTCGCTTTACAGGCCGTGATCTGTCCCGATCCACTCGCGCCATACTTCACGTTGGCATTCCGGCGAGCGCCACAAATCTCATTCAACCATTGTCGGCTGCGGTTACCACACGAATCCTGGCCGGATTCGGTACCTCGGTGGTAGCGGGCTTCGGAGTGGCGGG
>QIDL01000111.1 GCA_003228415.1 Gammaproteobacteria bacterium
CCTACACCACCGTGGCGCCGTTTGGCAGCATCAATCCACGCGATCTCTGGAACTGGCTGGAAGCTTACGAGGAGAAAACCGGCGGCGATGTTCTGGCCATTGCGCACAACGGCAATCTGTCGAACGGCATCATGTTCCCGATGCGCGAACAGTACGACGGCAGAAATTTCGACAAGGATTACGTGCAGACCCGCGCGCGCTGGGAACCGTTGTACGAGGCGACTCAGATCAAAGGCGACGGCGAAGCGCACCCTTTCTTATCGCCCAATGACGAGTTCGCCGACTACGAGACCTGGGACATCGGTAATCTGGATGTATCCGTGGCGAAGACCGACGACATGCTGGCCGGAGAGTATGCTCGCGAAGCGCTGAAAAGGGGTCTTGCGATCGAACAGCGACTGGGCACCAACCCCTACAAGTTCGGCATGATCGGTTCGACCGACAGCCACACGTCGCTGGCGACCACCCAGGAAGACAACTTCTTCGGCAAGCACTCGGGCGTGGAGCCCAGCCCGGAACGTATGACCCATCCGTTCATGAAAACCGACGCCGGGGAAATCATGGGCTGGCAGCAGGTTGCATCGGGGCTCGCTGCGGTATGGGCGTCAGACAACTCTCGTGAGGCCATTTTCGACGCGATGTCTCGTAAGGAAACCTATGCAACCACGGGCGGTCGCATGATGGTGCGCTTCTTCGGTGGCTGGGAGTTCACAGAAGATGATATGAACAGTCGGGAACCGGCATTCACCGGCTACGCGAAGGGTGTGCCCATGGGGGGTGATCTTATCCCGTCCCCGGACGGCGAAGCGCCCACGTTCATGGCCTTCGCGCTGCGCGACCCGATTGGCGCCAATCTCGATCGAATTCAGATTGTGAAGGGCTGGCAGGACGGCCGCGAAACCCACGAGAAGGTCTACGATGTGGCCTGGTCCGGTGACCGGCAGCCCGGTGCAGATGGAAAGCTGCCGCCCGTCGGCAACACGGTGGACGCAGCAACTGCTTCCTGGACCAACACCATCGGTGCGCCTGAGCTTGGCGTGGTCTGGACAGACCCCGACTTCGATCCCGAGCAGCGCGCGTTCTACTACGTGCGGGTGCTGGAGATACCAACCCCACGCTGGTCAACCTATGACGCCTACCGCTTCGATGTCCCTATTCCGGATAAGGCGCCGGTGTCCACCCAGGATCGCGCCTATACGTCGCCCATCTGGTACACGCCGTAGAGCTACTGGAAGTTACTCGGCCAGGTTCAGAGTCACCAGTGCGGGATCAGCGTTGATCTCCGCGTCACTGAACGGCAGCCGCAGCCAGCCACCCTGGGAATACAGGCGGGTCATATCCGCGTAGTGCGGCGATTCCGGTTCGGGGCTTTGTGAATAGGTCAGGATCGCCAGCGGATCCAGGTTGCCGGCCTTGTCCCAGGAAATCACCTGTATGTAGCTGTTGCCGTGACGAATCGGTGAATAGCCCGTTTCCGGTTGCAGGTTGGAATTGATCACACTCCACATGCCCGCGCGACCTTCACCGCCGGGAATGCCGATACGCTCGCCGTTTCTCTCGGCGAACTGAATATCGCCGAGCCGGGCATCCAATGCGATGCTGGCGTCCTGCAGAACGGTCTGCGCGGTCGCGAGCGCGGTTACCACCTGGGATCTCACGGCCGGGTCCGCCACGTTAATGCCTCTGGGTGTGCCGACCGGATCGGCGGTGTCGAATGGCACCAGAAACAGGTTTTCGATCGACCTGGCTTGCCGCCAGAACTCGCGCCAGACGTGACCGCCGCGGCTGCTTACGGTGTTGCGTCGGTCCCACTGGCGCAATACATCACAGCTCGCGGACACATCCACCGTACGACCGTCGAGATCAACGCCTGCGACCTGCGGCGTGCAGACCTGCAGGACATCGTCGAGCAACAGTTCGGCGCCGTAATTGCGGTGACTGTAGATCATCTGCCGCATGTCGTCGGGGCTGATCTTGCCATCGGCGTCCAACGCCTCCTGGATGAACGTCAGTCCCGCCCGGGTTCTCAGGCTGCGGGCTGCTCGTTCGTTACCGATGATGGGGGAATAGCCTTCAAGCGGCGCATGGGGATTGGAGAGCCAGTAGCTGTCGTTGGCATTTGCCACGTAGTCGTCGCGACGCAGGCGCGGCATCTCTTCGGCCGGCAGCGCGCCGGGAATCGCTGAGCGGGCGTCGTCTTTCCACTCACATTCCGGTTCACTGCCGTTGAGCACCACCACCCTGGCAGGGATACCTTCGACGGCCACGCGGCAATGATCGAGAAGATCGGCATCCACATCGGGCGTGACGCTGATGTCGGCATAAAACGCGGTGCCGTGCCGATCTGCTGCGATGGTATTGGTCCACGCCACACCCTGCATGCTGATGGCGGCTTCGACGTCGTCGATGGAGCGTGCTTTATTCAGAGCGTCGTAGGTATCGGATGCCTGGTTGTTTTCCAGATTGGCGTCGCGCACGGTGAACGCGGACTGGGCCGTCCACGGCAGATTGTCGGATTCCACCACCGGTCCGTAGTGGGTCATGTAGACCTGGTGTTGGGTGGTGACACGCTTGCCGGTCGAATCGATGACGGCTACCGGCACCGACACTTCCTCAATCCGCCGGTAGCTGTCACCGTATCGATATTGCATGGGATCCTGCGGATCTAATTCCAGCTTGTAGAGGGTCGAGCGCAGCGCGGTGGACACGGTGTGGCTCCAGGCGACATCGTTGTTGAATCCGATGGATACGCGCGATGTGGTAAGCAGGCTTGTGCCCATCACATCCAGCTCTCCGGGAATCGTGGTGTGGATCAGGTGGAACCTCGACGAGCCATGCCAGGGGTAGTGGGGGTTGCCAAAGAGGATGCCCTTGCCGGATTCGGTGACGGCGCTGCCGAGCGCCACGGCGTTGCTGCCGATGCCAACGGGCGTCGTGAAGTCCGTGCTGAATGTGAGTTCGGCGGATTGTTCGTCCACCGGCGGTGCGGCGGCCGCCATCTCCCGCTGCAGCCGACCCAGACCGTAGCGAATGCCGACACCGATGGTGAGCCGGGCCACATCCTCATCGGTCATCGGTTGAACCCATGGCTCGCCCGCACAGGAGGCGGGCAGCGTCTGCGCATGCTCGCTCAGATACCGGTTGTAGCCGGCAATGTAGCCTTTGGAAAACGCCGCCGCCCGTTGTGACTGACGCTCGGTGGCCTGGCGGATTCTTTCGGCGTCCAGCACCGAATGGTGGAAGACATCGCTCGCCACATTGCTGTCGTCCGACCCGAAGTACAACGATTGCTCGCCATTGACCATCACCAGATCCCGCGCGATCACACAGACCGCGTCCGTGGCAGTGGCATAGGCGAAGCCGTAGCCGAGGCCACCCCAGTCATTGGCCTTCACATGGGGTATTCCGTAGCTGGTCCAGCGGATCTCGGTCTCGAAAGTGGCTTCGTTGTCGATCACTTTCGAT
>QIDL01000185.1 GCA_003228415.1 Gammaproteobacteria bacterium
GGAAGTCCCCAGGAATATCTTGCGGCCATCGGTGAACGTGACGTCGCGACCGTTGGCCCGGTTCGATCGGTCCTTGCTCTGGTAACCGTCAACGATTATCTCGGCTCCTGGCGTGAGCGTTTCCCGGGTCAAGCCACGACGCAACAGCGTGTTCGGCGTGCCACCTTCCACCATCCAGACTTCTTTGCTGCCATCGTCCTTGGTGACTTCAATATGAATCCAGGTGTGAGGATTTACCCACTCCACCCGTACCACGGGGCCCCGCAACACCAGCGGCCGATTCGGATCGAATTCTGCGCCGAAAGCGTGATGAGCAATTGCCGGTACCGAACCGGCCAGAAAAACCCCTACCAGACCAATACCGACGAAACGGAAAAAATACTGCTTCAACATGGACATCTCTCGCATATTTCGAATTGTTATTGTAGTTCCAGCGGCCAGCTAGTTGCCACCACCTCCAGACGCGGACCCGGAGCGCCGTACCGCCTCTGCCTCCACCTCCAGAATGCGCGCCCCTTTGAGAATGCCTTCCATCGCATAATTAGCCTCATGACAGGCATATTCATATACACGATTGCTACTGATTGGCCAGGGATATTCACCACTCCAGGGTGCCACCCAGGTATTCGGGTCATCAACTTCGAAACCGTAAAGCAGCGTGTTGTCATCTATCCGGGTAAAGCGTTCGACCACATGAAGATCCCGCGTGGCCAGGCTCAAAGCCGGCCGGTCGGTGAAGTTAGTGGTATCCACCACCAGGGTATCCCCTTCCCACCAACCAACAGAATCTCCCAGCCAACGGCGAACGGACGGATCCACGTGTTCACTGTTCAGACGAATGACTCTGGCATCGTGGACCATTTCCACCAGAATCATCACATGATCAGGCGTCTGCACGATGCGCTTCAGATTGTTGTAGAGCACCGGCAACATGGGCGGCCCACCAGTGGAACCAAAGCCCAGCAAACAACGATCGCTCAGTGACCGAACCTCCGGGCCGTCGTAGGGGCCTACGCCATCGAGTTCGAGCCACCAGGCCGTTCCCCGATTTGGCCGGAACCGAGCCCGCCGGGCGATGGACCGTTCTTTACCATCCGATGTCAGCTCCGGTCTCCGGCCATTGACCGGCCGAGTGATGATCGAAGTTCGGTATTGCCCCTCGACCTGGATGGCGTTTTCACCATTGTCGATCCAGAAGGCATTGTAGCCTCCCACATTTCCAGCGGCACCCGGAGACCCATCGCCACCGACAGGCGGAGCACCACGATTCGGGTCGCTGGCCTGGTTCCGTTCGGCTTTCCCGGCGGCAACCAGAGCCTCGGCCTGCCTGGCCAGCTCGGGGGTGAGAATCAGGTTCTCACCATATTCTGTCGGTCGTTGCAGGGGAGTAATCGTGGCGACATCGTAGGTACCACTCAGATCCGGCAAGCCGTCGACCGTGCGTGGAACGTCCGCCCGACTGCCGCAGCCTACCAACAACAGGGCAACGCCAAGCAAGAATTCCGGAAGCAGAAATCGCTTATTCATCAATCGGTCTCCGAAACAATCCTCCCGAGTTGCGCAGGGGTAGACCCCTCAATCGCTTCAATCCAACGGATTCCGTCGGTATTCACCGTAGAGCAGTTCTTCCACGAATTCGACACATTTGAAGTCCATCAACTGCATGCTCGACTCCATACGTCGATACAAAGGCATGCTGATCTTCCACGGCCGGGTAAAGGTCTCCGGGTCTTCAATGGTTGCTTCGTAGCTCAGATGATTCGGACTCATGGGCGTATAGCGCTCAGTAACCTTGAGCTTCCAACTGGTGTGATTACCGGCTCGATCGAGCCAGGCCTGACCATGAAACCCGGTTGCTTCCACAACCAGAGTATCGCCTTCCCAGTGACCAACCGACTGGCCCATCCAGGAATCCACCTGAGCGGGGCCGGGATCTTTCATATAGATATCACGCACACCACCTGCCCATTGGTAGGCGATGAACACGCTGTTTTCACCCTGGAAAATCTGAAACGGCTGAGGCATGTAGGTCGCCCGGGGCACCCCGGGCAGGTAGCACTTCACTTCCGGATCGAGTTCCGCCCAGTTCGCCTTGTTGGCATTCTTCTTCTCCAGCGCTTCAGGCTTGTATGGGATCTTGCCGCCTTCCACGACGCCCAATCCGGGAGGAACCGATCCAACCGCGCCCATCGACAGAAGACTTTTGGCCGGTACCGGACCATGCGGACCTGCTCGCTCCTGCATTGCGGATTTCGCCATGTGCAGTTCCAGGTCGTAGTTGGCCTCATTCAGCGCCTGCCAGATCCCGTTCAGATCAGGGTGCTCCCCACCCGGACCGCGCGCTGCCTCATAGTCTTCCGCCAGCGCTGCAAGGGGCAGAGCTATCAAATAGATCAGTAACACTAAGCGTCGCATAGAGCCCCCTCAAACCTTTCTTATGGTGCATAACCTTTTTTTTCTAGCTGGACACACCTCGCGATGCAGCCATCTCCGCAGATCAAGTATCTGAACAGGAAAGGCCACGCGACGCATCCAACACCCATATTTACCACCTTAGCCGTTGAGTTGAAAGCGCCATGAAGCTTGAAGGCATCACCTGCCTGGATCTATCCCTGTTCCTCCCCTCCTGGCTAACACTCATGCAGACGTACCGGCAGCTCGGTGAACCCGTGCACGAACGCCGACAGGCTCCGCTTCGGCTCGCCAACCACTTCCACCCGGTGAAAGCGCTTCATGATCTCTTCCCAGACGATGCGTAACTGCATCTCTGCGAGCCGGTTACCCATGCAGCGATGTATGCCGAAGCCAAAAGAAAGATGATGCCGGGCCTTGGGTCGATCGATGATGAACCGATCCGCATCTTCGATCACCGCCTCATCCCGGTTACCAGAGATGTACCACATGATCACCTTGTCACCCTCTTTGATCTGCTTGCCACCGAGCTCGGTGTCCATCAGCGCGGTCCGGCGCATATGGGCCAGCGGCGTCTGCCAGCGAATGATCTCCGAGACCATGTTGGGAATCAGGCTCAAATCGTCACGCAGCTTCTGATACTCGGTGGGATTCTGGTTCAGCGCCAGCACACCCCCGCTGATGGAATTGCGAGTGGTATCGTTGCCTCCAACGATCAGCAGGATCAGGTTACCTAAGAACTCCATCGGGCGGGAAAGCATGTCCCTGGTACTTTCGCCGTGGGCGAGCAACGAAATCAGGTCGTTTTTCGGCGGCTCCTGGACACGTTGATTCCAGAGGCTGGTGAAAGTATCCAGGCACTCCAGGAGAATTTCACGACGCTCATCGACCGAATTCACCACGCCTGCACCCGGCGCGGATGTCGCCACATCCGACCAGCGAGTCAGCTTGCGGCGCTCCTCGAACGGAAAGTCGAAGAGGGTCGCCAGCATCTGGGTGGTCAATTCCACCGAGACGTTGTCCACCCAGTCGAAGGTTTCGTTGCGCGGC
>QIDL01000364.1 GCA_003228415.1 Gammaproteobacteria bacterium
GAAACAGGACAAAGCTGAAATAGACCGCGGCCATTTCCGGTACCCGCCATGCCGTCAATTTCTTGACCAGCCCTTGCAGTAGAAAGGCGACTACCAACCCGGTGAGTACCGGTGCCAGGGTGCCACCAAATACCAGCAGCAGGGCAAAACCGCAGATGACGAAAACGATGAGGTATATGGCCTCCTCATGGGAGAAGTGCCGATTGATCCAGCTGCCGATAACCTCGAGAAAACGCACTTTCTGATGACTCTTACTTTGTTACTGCTCTTTGCTGCTACGACTTCTTGCGCAGTAGATAGATGAACTTTTCCGCATCGCGGCGAAATTCCAGCAATTCATGACCACTTTGCCGGGAAAACGTCTCGAAATCGCGCCGAGATCCCGGATCTGTCGCGATTACCTTCAAAAGTGCCGCCGCTGGTAGCGAATTGAGCGCCTTTTTTGCCTTCAATAGCGGCATGGGACAGTTCAGCCCCGTCACATCCAACACCTGGACTTCCTGGGAGCCAGACGGGTGCGAAGAGTCCTCCAGCGAATCGATATCGGCCATATTTGTTTCCCGAATGTATGGCCATGATAACTGGTTTTGAACTTTTGGTGCCCGGCATACGTCCATGAAGTATGATCAGAATTCTGAACTTATCAGGTCAGCGGTTCGTCGTGCACAGCGGGCAGAAATTTCTGAGCGTTCTTCTGGCACTGTCCTTAAGCGTCGGTGCCGCGCCCAGGGCAGACATAACGGACGATCTACCGTCACTGGGTGATGGCTCATCGAGCCTCATTTCACCGGCCATGGAGAAGCAGATCGGCCGGAACTTTTTGAAGCAGATCAACGCGGTTCTGCCCACCATCGACGATCCTATCCTGAAGTACTACGTCCATCGTCAGATCGCCGATCTCACCCAGTATTCTCAACTCAAAGAAAAAATTCTGGAGGTGGTGCTGATAGACAATCCGGGCGTGAATGCATTTGCCGCCCCCGGGGGTGTTGTGGGGATCAATCTCGGCTTGATGCTGACAGCAGAAGACGTTCACGAGTATGCGTCCGTGGTCGCCCACGAGCTGGCTCATCTGAGCCAGCGACATTTCGCTCGCGGTATCGAAGAGCAGCGTTCCAAGACCCTCCCGACGCTGGCCTCCATGATCGCCGCGATCATGGTGGGTATGGCCGCAGGTGGAAATGCGGGAATGGCGGCAATGTCCGCCTCTCGAGCAGCGGCGCAGTCGAGCCAGCTTTACTACAGCCGCGGTCGCGAAACGGAGGCCGACCGTATCGGCATGAACACCCTGGTAGCCGCCGGTCTGGACCCCGATGGCATGTCCCGCATGTTCGACCAGATGGGCCGCGCCTACCGCTACACGTCCAAGCCACCAGAATTTCTGCTCACCCACCCTTTGACCGAGCGCCGTGTGGCCGACGCAAAAACTCAGGCACTGAAGTATCCGCGGAAACCTTACGAAGACTCACCCGACTACACCCTGGTGCGGGTACGAGCCCAGGTTTACTACTCCGGCAGCCCGGAAGAGGCGGTCAAACGGTTCCGCAAGGAAGTTCGCAACAATCCCGACTCACCGGCCGCACAGTACGGGCTGGCGCTGGCGCTTTCGCGTGCTGGCGAGCATGCCGAAGCTTTGCCGATGGCGGACGCGCTATATACCTCGAATCCGGATCGCTTACTGGTCGTGGCGGCCTATGCCGAGTTCCTGACCGCCGCCGGAGAGTACGATCAGGCGTTGTCGCTGCTCGAGGGGCAGCTATTGCTCAATCCTGACAACCCACCGTTGGCCATGCTCTACGCCGATGCGCTCATGCAGAACGAAGAGTTCGACATCGCCGAAACCATTCTGAAACGGCAGAGCGATCTCAGACCCAATGATATCGATGTCTGGTACCAACTCGCGGAAGTTTCCGGTAAGGCCGGGGATATCGTCGGCGTACATCGAGCCCGTGCCGAGTATTTCGCTTTACACGGCGCGTATCACCGGGCCATCCAGCACCTCGAGTATGCGCGCCGCCTGATCAGCCGCAGCAACACCCAACTCCAGGCCATGCTGGACCAACGCATCAACGACCTGCGAACCGAGTTGAGAATCGCCCAATCCTGATCAAGCCGAGAAGGATAGCATCCTGTTCAACGGAACCATGGCGCGTTCACCAATGGCTGGATCAACGGCAATTTCATTGGCGCTGAATTTATCCTCATCGCGGAGTAATTCGGCCAGACAGGACAACTCGTTCATGGCCATCCACGGACAATGCGCACAACTGCGGCAGGTCGCCCCATCACCAGCGGTTGGTGCTTCGATGAAGCGCTTCTTAGGATTGCGTTGCCGCAGCTTGTGGAACAGCCCGCGGTCCGTCGCCACGATGAAGAGTTCGTTCGGCAACGTCTGTGCAGCTTCCAGAATCTGACTGGTAGAACCAACCACATCGGCAATATCGATTACGGCGGCTGGAGATTCCGGATGAACCAACACACCGGCATCCGGGTACACGCCCTTGAGATCGTACAGCGCTTGCGCCTTGAATTCTTCGTGGACCACACAGGCGCCACTCCAGAGCAACATGTCCGCGCCGGTTTTATGCTGGATGTAGCGGCCGAGATGCTTGTCAGGCGCCCAGAGGATTTTTTCACCTTTGGCATCGAGCGACTCCACGATAGGTAGAGCGACGCTGCTCGTGACCACCCAGTCCGAGAGCGCCTTCACGTGCGCGGACGTGTTGGCATATACCACTACGGTGCGATCCGGATTGGCTTCACAGAAGGCCCGGAACTCATCGGGAACACAACCCAGATCCAGCGAGCACTCGGCCTCGAGAGTCGGCATCACGACCAGTTTGTGTGGAGAGAGAATTTTGGCCGTTTCACCCATGAATCGAACGCCTGCGACAACCAGGGTCTGAGCTTGGTGGTCACGCCCGAAACGCGCCATCTCGAGAGAATCTGCGACACACCCGCCGCTCTCTTCCGCAAGATCCTGCACGTCGCCATCCACATAATAGTGGGCGATGAGTACCGCACCTCTGGCCTTCAGGCCCGCTGCGATCTCGGCCTTGAGAGCCTTGATCCGCGCCGGTGGCAGTGTTTGCGGCTCGTAAACGGGCACCCGTTCCGCCGCGAGGCTGTAGTCTGGTATGTTGGCTGTGCTGTTCATGTAACCAACGATTTTATCACGCATGCCCGAATTACTCTTGCTCATCGGTGACACCGCCAAGGCGAGGAATGACAACCACCACCGCTTCCAGAAAGCCTTCGAGCGGGCCGGTTGGCGGGTCATCGTGGCAAACCACGAGCATCTGGAAATCCACCACAATCGGCTCAGCGTCGGCGGATGCGATCCCCTGAGTTTCGATCTGATCTGGCCGCTTGGATTCGGTCGCCAGGCAACGTTTTTCGATCGAATGCAGCTATTGAAAACTCTGCCCGCCGAGCGCTTCATCACCACG
>QIDL01000536.1 GCA_003228415.1 Gammaproteobacteria bacterium
CCTGCGGCTCCGGTTACAGCAATGCGCATGTCGCTAATCCTGTGCTTCGGTAGAATGTTGTATCAACGTCCGGTGACGAAAGTGCTGACCACGGGCATCCGCACAACGCTCAAGTCTTCAGGCTGTCGAAGAAGTCCTTCACGCCCCTGAACCAGGACGATTCCCGAGGCGAATGCTTCGCTCCGCCTTCGCCGAGGGATGCCTTCAGATCCTTCAATAACTGCCTTTGATGATCGGATAGATTGACCGGCGTTTCCACGTTGATCTTGCACATCAGGTCACCCACGCCGCCGCCACGGACCGGGGTCACCCCTTTACCGCGAAGTCGGAACACCTTACCGGTCTGGGTTTCACTGGGAATTTTCAATTTTACCCGGCCACCCAGGGTTGGGACTTCGAGCTCGCCGCCGAGCGCCGCATCGACGAAAGATATCGGCATTTCGCAGTATAGATCGCGGCCTTCACGAACGAAGATCGGATGCTCCCGAACTTCCACCTGCACGTAGAGATCGCCCGGTGGACCGCCGTTGAATCCCGCTTCGCCCTCCCCGGAGAGCCGGATCCGGTCGCCATTGTCGACGCCGGCAGGGATCCGTACCGACAGCGTCTTGCGTTTTTCCCGCCGGCCGCTGCCGCCACATTGCCCACAGGGGTCACTGATGATCTGACCAGCGCCACGACAACGAGGACAGGTCTGCTGCAGGGAGAAGAAACCCTGAGCGACTCTGATCTGTCCGGCGCCACCACAGTCCGGGCAGGCCGAGGCACTGGTTCCCGGCTTCGCGCCGCTGCCATCGCAGGGTTCACAAGCCGCCAATACCGGCACGACGATTTCAACGTTGTCACCGCTGACCGCCTGATCCAGAGTCAGCTCGAGACCGTAACGCAGGTCTGTCCCGCGCTGCACGGAGCTGCGACCACCGTGGCCGCCGCCACTGAAAATATCACCAAATACATCGCTGAAGATGTCGCTGAAGCTCGAGGCGCCACCCATGCCTCCGATAGCTGCGTCGACACCAGCATGACCGAACTGGTCGTAGGCCTGGCGCTTGTCATTGTCCGCGAGCACTTCGTAGGCTTCGGTCGCTTCCTTGAACCGTTCCTCGGCGGATGGATCATCCGGATTGCGATCCGGGTGATTTTTCATGGCGAGACGGCGATACGCCTTCTTTATCTCGGCGTCCTCAGCCCCTCGGGAGAGGCCCAGCACCTCATAGTAATCTCGTTTTGCCATCGCCTGCCTATCCGCTTAGTGTGACTGCATGCTGAACGACAAACAGGGGGCACCTACCCCCTGCTGTTCACTGGCCACCCGGGTTCACACCCAGCTCAGCCTGAGCGATCAGTTCAGTCTTTCTTGTCGTCGGCCTCGTCGCCGTCCATGACTTCTTCGAACTCTGCATCCACGGTGTCTGATTCCGCGCCGCCATCCGAACCGCCGCCGTCGGATCCATCGGCCGCCTGCTCGGCATACATCTTCTGCGCGAGCGTTGCGGAAGCTTCTGACAGCACGGTGATCTTCGCTTCGATGTCTGCCTTGTCATCGCCCTGCAGCGCTTCTTCCAGAGCGGTTGCAGCAGTCTCGATAGCCGACTTTTCTTCCTCGCTGGCCTTATCTCCCGCGTCGGTGACGGTCTTGCGAGCCGCATGCACCAGTCCATCGGCCTGGTTGCGAAGACTGACCATCTCTTCGAACCTGGCGTCCTCCTCGGTGTGAGCTTCCGCATCCCGGACCATCTGATCTATCTCTTCGTCAGAGAGTCCCGACGAAGCCTTGATGATAATCGACTGCTCTTTGCCTGTGGCTTTGTCCTTGGCGGACACGTTGAGAATGCCGTTGGCATCGATGTCAAAACTCACCTCGACCTGAGGCATCCCCCGCGGTGCTGGCGGAATGTTCGCCAGATCGAACCGACCTAGAGACTTGTTCTGCCCGGCCTGCTTGCGCTCACCCTGCAGCACATGAATGGTCACCGCGGTCTGATTGTCATCGGCGGTGGAGAATACCTGCTGCTTCTTCGACGGTATGGTGGTGTTCTTTTCGATCAGTACACTCATCACGCCGCCAAGGGTTTCGATACCGAGCGACAACGGGGTGACGTCCAGCAACAACACGTCTTTCACTTCACCGGAAAGTACCGCTGCCTGAATGGCTGCTCCAACGGCAACCGCCTCGTCGGGATTGACGTCTCGTCGCGACTCTTTGCCGAAAAACTCTTTTACCTGTTCCTGCACCATCGGCATTCGGGTCTGACCCCCAACCAGGATGACATCATCGATGTCCGACGCAGAAAGCCCGGCATCCTCCAGCGCCGTCTTACAGGGCCCCAGGGTGCGCGCCACCAGATTTTCCACCAGGGATTCGAGTTTCGCCCGGGTCAACTTCAGCACCAGATGCTTGGGGCCGGACTGGTCGGCGGTGATGTAGGGCAGATTGATTTCTGTCTGCTGGCTGTTGGAGAGCTCGATCTTGGCTTTCTCGGCCGCTTCCTTCAGCCGCTGCAAGGCAAGCGGATCGCTGTGCAGATCGACACTGTTGTCTTTTTTGAATTCATCAGCGAGATAGTCGATCACCCTGAGATCGAAGTCTTCACCGCCCAGGAAGGTATCCCCGTTGGTGGAGAGGACTTCGAATTGATGCTCCCCATCAATCTCCGCAATCTCGATTATCGAGACGTCGAAGGTGCCACCGCCGAGATCGTAGACGGCAATTTTGTGGTCGCCACGTTGCTTGTCCATGCCGTAGGCAAGCGCGGCGGCAGTGGGCTCGTTGATGATTCGTTTGACCTCGAGCCCGGCGATGCGCCCCGCGTCCTTGGTGGCCTGGCGCTGGGAGTCGTCGAAGTATGCCGGGACCGTGATGACCGCCTCGGTGACCGTCTCGCCGAGATAATCCTCCGCGGTCTTCTTCATCTTCTTCAATGTCTCGGCCGAAATCTGCGGCGGTGCCAGCTGTTCGCCCTTCGCTTCGATCCAGGCGTCGCCGTTGCTCGCTTCGACAATCTTATAGGGCACCATCTTGATGTCCTTCTGAACCACTGCGCTGGCGAACTTCCTGCCGATCAGCCGCTTCACGGCGAACACGGTGTTGCTCGGATTAGTGACTGCCTGGCGCTTTGCACTCTGGCCGACGAGAATCTCGCCGTCTTCCGTATAGGCAATGACTGAAGGCGTGGTTCGGTCGCCCTCGGAATTCTCGATGACTTTGGCATCCTGGCCTTCCATCACAGCCACACAGGAGTTGGTGGTGCCGAGGTCGATGCCGATGACTTTACCCATATTCTGTTTCTCCAAAACTTTCCGACTCATGCAACGCATGTCGGACGCTCTAATTTGTCTCTAGGGAACCTCTGAGCAATTCCCGTTTGCCCGGAGGCTCCCTAGCACTCTATATTTGGGCGCGCCGGGTCAGTTCAAGGCTCACCC
>QIDL01000553.1 GCA_003228415.1 Gammaproteobacteria bacterium
GGTGATATTCACATCCACCCGATACACCCCGGCCGCCCCGGGTACATATCGCGCCGCAAGCAACCCTGGCACGTTCCCCGGGTTGAGGGTAATAGAGGAGGTGCTGCGGTCCGAGTGGGTGATCACCGCGTTGGCGGTGATGTTTTCGGCGGGCCGGTATTCATCGTCCCGGACCCAGGCCCGTATCGCGATGCCGTCGCCGTCCAGGGTCAGATTGATGCTGCGCTGCTGCTGGGCGGACTCCGCCAGTTGGCGCAACAGTTGCCGCCAGAACAGGCTGTGGCGTGGGTCATCGGGCGGTGTGCGCATCTGCCAGCGCCAGGTGGTGGCGGTGGCGAGTATCGCGGTGGTACCGAGACCGTAGGGCTGGGTGACGAGCAACGGGTAGGCGTTGTCACCGTCCACCAGTTCCAGCAGGGTGGTGGCGGCGGGTTTCAACTCGCCAAGCGCCTGCAGATCGCCGAGTGCCGGCAGACTGTCCCAGCCGCTGCCGCCTTCGGCGTCCACCAGTTGGGTCATGGGCGAGTTGGCGCCGGCCCGGGTGAGTCGGGCGCTGCCCCGGATCGCGCCATAGGTCGGGGTGGACGTGCGCTCGAGAATCACAGGCAACGCGGCGGCCAGCGGCTGCACGTCCCAGCGGCCGTCCGCCAGGGCCTCGCGGCCGGCGATGGCCAGTAGACTGCCACCCCGTTCGGAAACAAAGGATTCGAGCCAGCCGTGTTGCTCCTCATTGAGCGCGCTGGCGGCCAGGCTGCCGAGCACGATCACGTCATAGCCATACAGGGTGGCCAGGTCGGGCGGAAAGCCGTCTTCCAGATCCTCCTCGCTGGCGATACCCTGGCGATAGGTTTTCCGGTCGGTGGTTCGCAGCCAACTGACAAGATCCAGCACGTCGTCGCCGGCCAGGGCGCGGCGAATGAATTTGTATTCCCAGCGTGGCTCGCCTTCCAGATAGAGAATGCGCCGCCGCCGTTCGGAAACGGTCAGCAGACGATCGATGCGGTTGTTCTCTTGCAGGTTGTCGCCCGGGGGTGGCTCCAGTTCGAAGCTGAGATCACGAATCCCGGCGCTGCCCGAGTCGAAAGCAATCTCCGTGCGGACCGTGGGTGAGTCGGCCGGCAGCGTGATTCTCCGGGCGGCCAGCAGCGTGCCGCCATCGCGGATCCGCAGCAGCGCTTCACCGGAGCTGGTGTGTTCGATCACCAGTCTGGCGCTGACCCGGCTGCCGGGCGGCGCATCGGCGGCGATCTGGACATCGGTGAGCTGGGTTTCGCCCGGCATGCTATCCGGCCCGAAGCCGATGGTGTGCACCGGCACCCCGTGGCTCGCCAGGGCGGCCGTGTCGATGGCCGAGACGTCGTCGTTGTCGGCGCCGTCGCTCAGCACCACCACCGCCGCCAGCGGCATGCCCTTGAAACTCGCGAGCACCGATTCGGTGGCCGCGATCAGGTGAGTGTCGCCGTCCGTTGCGGTGCGCGACACGGTATCGGTGCGCACGGCCGACGTATCGAAGCTGAACAGTGCCAGTTCCGCCAGTGCTTCCAGCGCGCCGGTCAGGTCCCGCTCCAGCAGATCTACGGCGGTATCGAGCCTGGAGGATTGCTCGGATCCTGCAGTGGATGAGCTGTTCGGGAAACCCATGCTGCCCGACGTGTCCACCAGCACGGCCACGCTGTTGGCGCCGGGCTGCAGAGTGGTGGTCTGCAAACCCGGTCCGGCCAGCAGTCCGATCGCTCCGACCACCACGGCGGCTTGCAGGCCTGCGATCGCCGTCTGCTGCCACCAGCGCCAGGCCCGGGTCCGGGCGCCGAACTGAAGGCTCAGCACCACGGCGGCCACCGCAACGGCCGCACCTGCATACCACCAGACCGGGTCGCTGACATTGGTGAAGACCAGCTTGCCGGTTCGATAGGCGACCTCGGGATACTTCAGCAGGGATTCGAACCACATGGGCGGCGACTCAGTGGGTCAGCACGTAGGTGAGCACGTTCACCCCAAGCCGGTAGGATTGGGTGGAGAAACGCTCGAAATACCAGGAGCCGTAGGCTTCCCGCTCCCAGCCATCGAAAACGTCGGTGTTGTGGGTGCCGATCACCATGATGCGGCCGCTCTCATCGAAATAGCCACGCATGGAGGCGTGTTCCAGCGATCCGGCCGGATAGCGATGAAACCAGGCCGGTTCCGCGGTCTCAAGGCCGCGCCCGGCGAAGCTGCGGGCCGGGATCTGGGGCATCTCATCGAACTCGAACACGGTGTGGAAAATGGGATGATCGATGGGTACTTCGCGCCAGTGATTGCCGGGCAATACATCGCGCATCAACCGCTCGAAGCTCGCCCACTCGGCGTCGCCCCAGAAGTCGTCCACCCACAGGAAGCCACCGTTTTCCAGGTATGCGCGCAGGCCGGCCACTTCGTCCCGGGTAAAGCGCATGTAGCCGGGGTCGGACATGAACAGCAGCGGGAAATCACCAAGATCGGGGTCGGTCATCCGCCGTCTGGACGGTTCGCGAGTTGGCTGCAGGCGCGAGAGTTCGGACAGGCGTTTAGCGAAGTTGTGTTCCGCCTGGGGAAAGTCTGTCTCCCAGCGGGCCCAGATCCGGCCTTCGAAGGCGTAGTAGGCCTCGCCCATGCCGCCGACGCTGTCGTACTGCAGCCGGGTCAGAGTCAGTTCGGTGAGATCGGCTGGATCCAGTACCGATACTTCCAGCGCGTCCGTTCCTAGCGCGTCTGCTGACAGTGCCGGACAGGTCAGCAATAGCAGCAAAAAGAGGGTTGCGATGCGCATCCGTGTGTCTCCCGAATCAAGCGTCCCTTTTGTTTTGAGCCTACGACAGGGCACGGAGTTTGTATAGAAACGCCAGGAAGTGCCCTGAACGGTGCTATCTGTTTGATGTCAGACCGGACCGGAGGGAGTGGGTTCCAGCGATCTCACACAGATGCTCAAGTGATTGACTACGGACATAGTACGGCCATACTTTAGAGTATGGCCATAAGCAGTATTAAATCGACATACTCGTTGGACGTAAAAACTGTGCAGTTGCTGGATTCAATGGCACGACGTTGGAACGTTTCCAAATCGGCGGCATTGCGGCGCGCGATTCGACTGGCTGCCAGTCATGAAGGCGGTGATGATGGTCGAGTTGGTCTGCTGAGACGGATTCAAGAGCAAGCAGGACTGACGGAAGACGACGCGGAGCGTTGGGAGTATGACATTCGGAGTATGCGTCAGGCATCGAGCAGGAAACGCAACTCTCGGTGATCTATCTGGACACCAGCTTTCTCGTGCGTGCCGCTGAAATTTTCAATGGCACGGGCCGAAGGCGAAACAGTTTCACAGACTGCCTGATTGCAGCTACAACGATTCATAACGACGGTGTCCTGGCAACCAGGAATGAACGGGACTTTTCCCGCTTTACCGGATTC
>QIDL01000154.1 GCA_003228415.1 Gammaproteobacteria bacterium
GGATCGCGCCGAAGACCAGCGCCTGAAGGAGGACGCTCATGGATGCGCCGCCAATGCTCCGTCCGAAGATATCTGAAAGCCGCCCGATGAGAAATCCCCGGTAGATGACCTCTTCGGGGATTGATGCGGTCAGCGGCAGGACCAGCGCCATGGCGATGGCAGCGCCGAGGTTGCCGGAAATCGAATCGTATCGAGACAGGTCCGGTTCCGGCAAGGAGATGAACGATGAAACAAGCAGCGGCGCCAGGGTTTGCACGGCAATGAAGGCAACGAGGATGCCGGCGACCTGGAAGGGAACCGTTGCCCAGCGCTCTGGCCGCTTGAACCCCAGATCGGCGAGGGTTCCGCCACGGGCCAGAACAACGCCGACCGCAGCGAAGGCGCCGGCGAGGACGGAGGTCACGCCACGTATTTCCGCTCCGAAAGGTATCCATCCTCGGGCAAGAGCAAGATCCTCGAGAAAAAAGGCGAGGCCTGATACCGCAACGACGATCATGATATCGATAACGAGTTCTGTCGGTTTCGCCTCAGAAACGCGGCGATCTACGGAGATGGTTGAATCAATCATATTGGACATTTCCCATTGGTCGGTGTAACTTCGACATCGAAAATAACGACGATATATGAATAAATAACACCGTTATATGTTTCGAGTCAACACCAAAGATCGGATTATGCAGGCGGCCCTCGAGTTGTTTGTGGAACAGGGCTATCAGAAGACCTCGATTGCACGCATCGAAACCGGCGCGGGTCTGGTGCCGCGAGCCGGAGCCTTTTACCGCCACTTTGACAGCAAGCAGGCGCTTCTTGTGGAGGTTGCCAAATCATATGTCTCGGAGACGCCGGAGGAATTTGGCCTCGACAGACTGGCGGACTTTGGAGACACAAGATCGGAGCTGGTCGCGATCGCGCTGAAATATGAAGAGGCCATGATCCGGCAAAAACCGTTTGCGCGGCTTATCGAGGAAATTCGCCTGCTCGATTTCGGGGCTGACCTGCAGGACGAGCTCGACACAGGTATGATGGTTGCGCTTGCGGCATGGACAAAAGGGAAGCCGGCAGCGAAGGGTCTGTCGAGGAAACAGATATCGGCCCTGGTCATCAGTGTGTTTGGCGGCTGGCTGTTTTACCTGTCCAAGGTTCAGCAGGGTGTGGCTGTGGACCCGCTCCGCGACACCCTGCTTGACGAATGGGCAACGCTCTGGGCATCCATTCTCGACACAGCGCGGTGACAAAGGCGCCCTCATGAGTACTGTCGCGCTCGCCCGCAACGATCGCCCGAAGAATCGCAAGCCCTGTCTGTCTTGTGATGTCACTCAGTACGTTGTCTAGCTGAATGTTCATTTCCGCAAGGGCTTTCTGCATACGCTGAATGCTGCGCGCCGCGGACGAAGCCGGCACTTGGAGGAGTGCCTTGAGGACCCGCGCATAGTAGACTCAGGATCGTCAGCCTGGGGAGCGGGATGACCCTCTTCGAATATATCTCCATCGCCACGTCGCTGATTCTGTCATTCAGCTTGGCGCGCACATTGACCAACATTGCTCCGATATTTGCGACGGAGCATCGGTATTGGGTTCACAGCGCATGGGTATTGGGACTATTGGTCAGTCACGCGAACCTGTTTTGGCAAATCTGGCTATACCAAGGTGTAGAAGTCTGGACGCTTGTGGAGTTTTTACTACTTCTGATGGGTCCGATCATGTTGCTCATCGGCGCATCGCTGCTCGTCCCGGTTGGCGCGGTGCCCGACTACCGTATCTATTTTGAGTCGAAAAGAGTGCCTTTCTATTCCGTATTGATCGTTTTACACGTTCAGCCCATCCCCCTGGCGTACCTGTTGTTCGACATGCCGATTATTCATCCGCTGCTCTTGAGCCAGCTGATTTTCGTTTCTGCTGCCGTAGTCGGTTTGGTGGGACGGAAACGTTCGATCGACATGGTGTTGGTGTGTTTTTGGGTCCTCGGCGTTATTGGCGGCATGATTGCGAACAATGACCACGAAGCAACACGCGCGTTGATAATGGAATCCCTACCAGGTTGATGATGCTGGTACTCATCCCAGGGCTCGTTTTTGAAGTACGGGCACAGGCCAACATGCTGAGGATCGAGTTGGGCCCAAGCCGGAAATCTCTATAGAGCAACTCGACTACAGCGGACTTTGATTAAACTTTCACGCCGATTTCCCTGGTCGACGTTTCTCTGCCATAAGCGCACAATCATGTGCAGGCCAATCACCTTGTGGGAGAGGGGGTGGGCATGTCCAGCTCTACGAGACCGTTTGAAGCTTATCGGGGTGATGACGACTACATTTTCGTCAGCTACGCCCACGCGGATTCCGAATCTGTATACCCGGATCTGATCTTTCTGAAGGACGCCGGCTTCAATGTCTGGTACGACGAAGGAATCAGCCCCGGCAGCCGCTGGACCACGGAACTCGCCAATGCAATCGAAAACTGTTCCGTGTTCGTCGCGTATCTGAGCCCGAACGCAGTGAGTTCCGAAAACTGCACCAACGAAATCGAGTTTGCGGTGGCACGCCACCAACCTATCCTTGTGGTGCACCTGCACGATACAACCGTCCCACCGGGTCTGGAACTGAGCCTGGGTGGCCGTCAGGCAATTCTAAAAACCGATCTGGATTCCTCCAACTTCCGCAAACGACTCGAAGAAGGCATCCACACTCTGGCCTCCGGTGCAGATCCATTCAAGGGAAAAGGTAAGAGGGCGAAAAATTTCAATCGCCGCTGGTTCGTTTTTGCGGTGATCGCGACGCTGGCAGTGGTGCTTATTGCCATGCGGTTCACCAACAAGGCCGTCAACTCCGATCTTCGGGTTGCCATTGCGGTGCGACCTTTCGAAACCAGCACCACCGACCCCAACAGCAGATACTTTGCCGATGGTATTGCTGACGATCTGCTGCTGCGCCTCGGTCACTGGCGTAACCTGCCGGTGATTGCTCGCGGGTCTTCATTTGCTACAGATCTTCCGACCGATCCAGTCGCAGCGGGTATGGCTCTCAATGCGCGCTACCTGGTAGAAGGCAAGCTCCGAAGCCACGGTGATCAGTTGAAACTCACTGTTTTTCTCGTTGATGCGGCTGACGCTCGCAATGTCTGGAGCCAGGAGTATGAGCGTGCCTGGAGCGAAGCACTCAGGCTGCAGGACGAGATCGCCGACGCCATCGTGGCCGAGATAAATCCAGCGCTGCTGTCCGCGGAAACCCGCCGAGCGGTACGCGCAGATCCGGCCAATCTGGATGCCTGGAGCTCCGCCATGCGCGGCTGGTGGTATCTCAACACCGAAACCCAGGACGGTCTCGCCGAAGCACAGACCTGGTTCGGTAAAGCCTCAGAACTCGATCCCCTATGGAGTTGGCCACATTCGGCGCAAGGGCTGGC
>QIDL01000163.1 GCA_003228415.1 Gammaproteobacteria bacterium
TTGCCGCGGCAAATAGTGATCTGGCCCTGTTGCCGGGGATGACGGCCAATGTTGAGGTGGTCCTAGGTCGTAAGGAAAACGTGCTGAAGATTCCGAATGCCGCGCTCCGCTTTACCCCTCGTTCTATGGGAGGGATGGTGCGTGAATCTACCTCCAGTTCCGGGTCTCATGCCGGTGGTGGGCGTGGGTCCGGTCCCAACCCTGGTGCGCTCATCGCCCGGCTCAAAGAGACCATGGATCTGACTCCGGAACAGACCGGAAAACTCGATGCGCTGATGGAGGAAATGCGGTCACGGTTCGAAGCCAGGGCAAATCGTTCCGCAGGCTCTACGGGTGCGGGCATGGACCACCAGGCCATGCGTGATGCTTTCCAGCGGGTTCGCGACAACATGAACGCCAGTATCAAGGCGATACTGAACGCCGAGCAGAGAAGTCAGTTCGAAGACATGCAGGCCACCGGCCGTGCTCGTGCAAAGGGTGCACGTCCGGCGACGATCTGGGTGCTGGAAGAGGGCCAGCCTGTCTCCCGGACTGTCATGGTTGGACTCGCCGACGATGATGCCACGGAGATCGTTCGTGGCCTTTCGGAAGGCGATTCGGTCATCGTGCGCGCGACTCGGGTATCGGGTTGAGCGTGCTGCAGGACGGATAATGACGTTGCTGAGCTTCGATCATGTGAGCCGCCGCTACTCGGTAGGGGGAAGCGAGGTGCATGCGCTCGACGATGTCAGTGTCACCATCGATGCTGGGGAGTTCGTCTCGGTCATAGGACCTTCCGGTTCCGGTAAGTCTACGTTCATGAATCTCTGCGGCTGTCTCGATACCCCAAGTGACGGCCGGGTGACCATCGACGGAGTCGATGTTGCCGGCATGGGTGAAGAACGGCTTTCGGAACTCCGCAATGAGCGCATTGGTTTCGTCTTTCAGCAGTTCAATCTGCTGGCGAGAACCTCGGCGCTGGACAATGTGGCGTTACCGCTCATCTATTCCGGGGTGAAGCGCAAGGCGCGTCATATCGAGGCAATGCGGGTTCTCGAGCGCGTTGGCCTGGGTGAATGGGCGAACCACCACCCCTCCCAGCTTTCAGGGGGCCAGCAGCAGCGGGTAGCCATTGCCCGGGCGCTGGTGAATGAACCGGTGCTGATTCTTGCCGACGAGCCTACCGGAGCTCTGGATTCCCATACCAGTGCAGAGATCATGTGTCTGTTTCAGGAGCTCAACGGGCAGGGTATCAGTATCGTGCTGGTGACTCACGAGCAGGACATCGCTGCCGCCAGCAGCAGAAAGCTGAACTTTCGAGACGGCAAGGTGCTGAGTGATGAGCGTATTGAGCAGACTCTTTTTCTGGAACCAGGCTTGGAGGCGACAGCATGAGTGTTCTGGAGTCTGTCCTGGTTGCGTTAACCGCTTTGCGAACCAATCTGTTGCGCAGCATGTTGACGATGCTTGGAATCATTATCGGTGTCGCTGCGGTGATCACCATGGTGGCAATGGGGACTGGTGCGCAGAAGGAAGTCGATGCGCAGATTGCGGCGCTGGGCACCAACCTGTTCATGATCATGCCAGGATCGTTTCGTGATCATGGCGCCCGGATGGCCTCAGGCTCGCGCCTCAAGCTCACCGAGGACGATGCTCATGCCATCAAGCGGGAAGTTGCCGGGGTGGTCGCCTCGGCGCCCACCAGCCGGGGTGCGGTGCAGATTGTGTCCGGCAACATGAACTGGTCGACGACGGTGCAAGGCATCGACAACGACTACCTGCTGGCCAGGAACTGGGAAATTGTAGAGGGTCGTGTTTTCGAAGCCAGAGAAATTCGATCCGGTACCCGGGCTGCGCTGGTGGGTGCCACGGTGGCGGAAGAGCTCTTCGGTGAAGCCTCGATCGTTGGCCAGTCTGTTCGAATCAATAATGTGCCGTTTCAGATTGTCGGCAGGCTGGGCCCCAAGGGGCAGAGCATGATGGGATACGACCAGGATGATCTCGTCATGGTGCCATTGGAAGCCGCGCGCGGGCGCTTGCTCGGAGCCAGCCGCGCGGTCGCAAAGGCGGTGAGCGTCATCATGGTGAGCGTGGAACAGGCTTCGATGATGGATGAGGTTGAAGAGCAGATAACCGGTCTGTTGCGTCAGCGCCATCGACTGCGGGCGGATCAGGAAAATACTTTTTCGATCCGCAACATGTCCGAGATGGTGGCGACCCGCGCGGAGGCTTCCCGCGTATTCAATATGCTGCTGGCTGCGGTAGCCAGCGTATCTCTGGTGGTCGGTGGCATTGGCATCATGAACATCATGCTGGTCTCGGTGACGGAGCGAACGCGGGAGATCGGATTGCGCCGTGCCGTTGGGGCAAAACCCAGAGACATCCTCACTCAGTTCCTCATTGAGGCAATTACCCTGTGCACGATCGGTGGAGCGGTTGGTGTACTTCTGTCGGTCGTCATTATCATGGTGACATCCAACCTCACGGGCTGGCCTGTCGAACTTCCGTTTCAAGTGATTGTTCTGGCGGTGCTGTTCTCCGCTGCGATCGGAGTTTCCTTTGGTTACTACCCGGCTCGGAAAGCCGCCAGACAGGATCCGATCGAAGCCCTCCGATATGAATGAACGGATACCGGGAGTGTTGCTGGAGCCGGCCGATCGACCTGTTCGCGGAAGCGCTGCGAATGCCCATCATCAGGTTTACCCCTGGGGAAGAGTCAAGCGCTCTGCGCTGCCAGTTCGAATGCGTATTTTCGTTTCTCATGGTCGAAAATGGATGAAACCAGCATCAGCTCATCGGCCTGGGTTCGTTCGATGAAGTCAGACATGCCCTGTGTCACTTCTGCGACGGTACCCACGGCAGAACAGGTGCTCATTTGTGACAACGTGGCTTTATCCTGAGCGTCCATGGAATCCTCGAATCGCGCCACTGGGGGTGGTAGCCGACCGGGAATTCCCTTGCGCAGGTTGAGAAAAGCCTGCAAAGACGATGAGCGCAGATAGTTGGCCTCTTCGACAGTATCGGCAGCACAGACATTGAAACCCAACATCACGTATGGACGCTGCAGTTGCTGTGACGCTTTGAAGCGATCCCGGTAAATTTCAAGCGCCTGCATCATCTGTTGAGGCGCAAAATGCGAGGCAAATGCGAAAGGTAATCCCAGCATCGCAGCCAATTGCGCGCCGAACAGGCTCGAGCCCAGAATCCAGATGGGGACATTGGTGCCCTCGCCGGGGACCGCTACCACACGTTGTCCTGGTTCCGCTTCCCTGAGATAGTGTTGCAGTTCAACGACATCCCTGGGGAAATCTTCGGCGCTGCCGTGGAGCGTCCGGCGCAACGCCTGTGACGTCACTGGATCGGTACCCGGTGCTCGGCCCAGTCCCAGATCAATACGGCCAGGATAGAGTGAAGCGAGG
>QIDL01000165.1 GCA_003228415.1 Gammaproteobacteria bacterium
GCCTGCAGCGTTTGCTGATCGGTCACGCCACGGACATCGACATGGATGGTCAGGGCCGGATTCTGCTACCGGCCATGTTGAGGGACTACGGGCAGTTGGAGAAGAAGCTGGTTTTAGTCGGGCAGGGCAAAAAGCTGGAAATCTGGAGTGCCCAGCATTGGCAGGACCGGATGTCGAGCTGGCTGTCGGAAGAGTCTAATCTGCTTGCGGACAGCGACAAGTTTACCGGCTTGTCAGTTTGAATGGCGCCCACTTACCCGTCTTGTGTAAGGAGGCAATACGCCTCGTGATTCCAGCAACGGACGACAATGCGGTGTACGTCGATGCTACCTTCGGGCGCGGCGGTCATACTCGGGCGCTGTTGTCAGAGATCGCGTCCACAGCCAGGGTGATTGCCATCGATCGTGATATGGAGGCTGTCGCGAGCGGACGGCAGCTCGCCAGTGAAGATGTGCGTCTACAGGTATGTCACGCTCGGTTTTCCGAGCTCGACCGGATACTTGAAGAGCATGGTGTACGGGAAGTGGCCGGGGTGATCATGGATCTTGGTGTCTCCTCTCCTCAACTGGACGACCCGGACCGCGGCTTCAGTTTTCGTGCAGACGGACCAATCGACATGCGGATGGATCAGACCAGCGGCGAGTCGGCGGCCGAATGGTTGAACCGGACGGAGCAGGCCGAGATTGCCCGGGTAATCAGAACTCTTGGGGAAGAGCGTTACGCTAACAGAATCGCGAGAGCCATCGTTGATGCCAGACCGCTGGTATCCACTGCTGAGCTTGCAGATATCGTCCGTCGGGCAATCCCCAGACGCAGTACCGGCCGCGGTGCACGCAGTACCGGCCGCGGTGCACGCAGTACCGGCCGCGGTGCGCGCCGCTCCGATGAGGCTACTCGGACGTTTCAGGCGATCAGAATGCAGGTGAACGAAGAGCTCAGCGAAATCGAAAAGGGCATCGTCATCGCGTTCGACCATCTCAAGATCGGCGGCCGCCTCGTGGTGATCAGCTTTCATTCGCTGGAAGATCGGCTGGTCAAGAGGACCATTCGAAGCCTGGCAAAAGGACCCGATCTACCCAGGAGGCTGCCGGTCAGGGCGGCGGATGTCCCCGTTGTCGGCAGGATCGTTGGTAAAGCGACTCGGGCCACCGAGCGGGAGATCAATGACAATCCTCGCTCACGCAGCGCGACTCTCAGAGTACTGGAGCGAGTGGCTTGAGCGCGCGGAGCATAGTTTACTGGCTGGTCACACTGGTTCTGGTGGTTGTCTCCGGAATTCAGGTGGCTTTCTCAACCCATGAGGTGCGGCAGATGCATGTCGCGCTGCAGTCGGTCCAGCGCGAACAGGATAAAGCATTGGCCGAGTACAGCCGCCTGCAACTCGAGCTTGCTGCGGTGGCTGCCTATCAGAACATTGAACGGACGGCCGAGGATGAGCTGGGTATGGCGTTCCCCACCGAAGTACAGAGGGTCGAGCAGTGATGGCCTGGCGCCATTTTGCGTTGGTCGGATTTTTTCTGCTTGCCGGTATGGGTCTCGTTGTGCGGGTCGTTTATCTCAATGTGACCGAACGCCAGTTTCTGATCGATCAGGGCGAGCGTCGGTCGATCCGCGCCGAAGCCATTCCAGCTTATCGTGGAGTCGTCTACGACCGTTTTGGCGAACCCCTGGCAGTCAGTACTCCCGCGGCGGCTATCTGGACCGATCCTAAGAGCGGCTTTCTCGACGATGCCGGTATAGTCGCCGTCACCAACGGTCTGGGGATCGACGCCAAGGTCCTGCGTCATAAACTGGCGAGTAACGCCGGGCGTGGCTTCATGTATATCCAGCGTGGTGTCGGCTGGGAGGATGCGCAGGCGCTCAGAGCGCTCAACCTGGCTGGACTGGAATTCAATACCGAATACCGGCGCTTCTATCCGGCCGGGGAAACGACAGCGCATGTCGTGGGTGTCACCAATATCGACGACGCCGGTCTTGAAGGAATTGAACTCTCATTCAATGAAATGCTCAGAGGGGTGCCTGGCAAAAAGATCGTGCTTCGGGATCGGCCTGGCAACACCATCAAGGACCTCGAATATGTCAACGCACCGAGGTTCGGTAGCGACCTGGTGTTGAGTATCGATCTGCGGTTGCAGTTTCTGGCCTATCGGGAATTGAAAGCGGCCGTCGAAAGCCACCGCGCCACCTCCGGATCCCTGGTGATGCTCGACGTGGCCAGCGGCGAGATACTGGCGTTGGTCAATCAGCCTTCTTACAACCCTAATGAGGCGGCTTCTCGAAGCACGCGTGGAATGCGCAATCGGGCAGTAACAGACACCTACGAGCCGGGTTCCACGATCAAACCCTTCACCGTCCTGGCGGCGCTCGAGAGCGGGAAATTCCGGCGCGACACGCAGATCCACACGGCGCCTGGATACTTCCATGTGCGCACCAAGCTGGTTCAGGACCCGGTCAACAGAGGCACCATCAGTCTGGAAACCGTTCTGAAAAAATCCAGCCAGGTGGGTATCGCCAAAGTGGCTCTCGAGCTCGAGGACCGAGCCGTTTTCGACGTGCTGAGTCGTGCCGGTATTGGTGAGTATGTTGGAAGCGGACTACCTGGTGGGGCTGCGGGCATGTTGACAGAAGCTGGTCTGAAGAACCCGGTGGTACGGGCCACACTGGCATACGGCTATGGTCTCGCGGTGACACCGCTACAGCTTGCGCGGGCCTATTTGTGCCTGGCAACCAACGGCATTCGCCTGCCGGTGTCCATTCTGCGCCAGGATGGCGCGCCGCAGGGAGACCGGGTGTTCGATGAAGCCTCGGTCAGGGAGGTGGTCAGCATGATGGAAGGTGTCACCGATGCAGGGGGTACCGCGCCGAAAGCGCGGATCGAAGGGTTCAGAGTTGCAGGTAAAACCGGCACCGTTCGTAAGGTCGGTCGGTTCGGCTACGACGATGAACGGCACGTGGCCTGGTTCGCAGGAATGGCACCCGCGTCGGATCCCCGGATTGTTGCTGTGGTCCTGATCAACGAACCGAAGGGAGACGCCAGGGGCGGTGGCGCGGTGGCGGCGCCGGTTTTTGGCCGGGTAATGGCGCGGACCTTACACCTGCTCGGCATACCCCCCGATGATGCTGGATTGCAACTGGCGAGGGCGCATTGATGGTAACTGGTGGTGGTGACTCGGTGACAGTGGCCCGGTAGTGATGATGTTGGCTGAATTAGTCGATGAATCCATAGCGCTGGTGGCGAACACCTCGGCTCTGGCGGTTGAGATTGGTGGGATCAGTGACGACTCCCGAGAAATCGAGCAAGGCGACTTGTTCGTGGCGGTGGCTGGTGCAGCCAGCGATGGCCACGATTTTGCAGCCCAGGCCGTGGCTCGAGGCGCGGTAGCGGTCGCCGCGGAACA